>JAQTSL010000323.1 GCA_028711355.1 Rhodoferax sp. | reverse complement strand
GAATCATTGGTCACGATAAACCAGAACGGGCGGTCACGATCGACCGGAATGACCGGTCACGATAAACCAGAATCGCCGGTCACGATCGACCGGAATGACCGGTCACGATCGGCCGGAATACCCATCATTGCAATGCGAATAGTCCGTCCAACGACACCCCTGGGCCACCAAGTGATAAATCCCTCTGCTTAAGGCACCTCATGCAGCATTTGTACGCGCTCCTGCGCCCAACCACGCTCACGCGGGTTTTACGCGCGGGACATGGCTAGGACAATTTCTCCATGTCATATACGACCACTCAACACGGTGGTCATGCATGGAGCCACCATGAGCAATCCCAGCCAGTGGGTACTGGTCAAGCGATTCGCCGATGTCACGTGGTACAGCGAAGAATCCGTGTGCCACAAGAACATGAACGACCTGTGGAGAGGCAACCGCTTCATGGCTTTCGATGAGCGCGATAGCCACAAACGCTATCAGCTAGGCGGCGCAGCATGACCGACGAAACAATCAACGCCGAACAGTGTGCCGAACTCCTGCACTGCACCGAGCAGCGGATAGAGGAACTAACCCGTGGCGGCGAGCTGCCGGGGATCAAATTCGGTCGCGGCTGGATTTACGTGAAGGCCGACCTGCTAGCCTACATTGCCGACCGCGCCCGGAAGGAGGCAGAGGAACGGCGCCATGACCTCAACGCCAGAAAGGGGGTCCCGCGCCTGGACATACCGATCAGGCCGCGGCGGCAGACGCCTCCACCGCTTCCGGTACCGGCCAAAGCCTTTGTGCAAGGTCCACGCCCCTGAAGCTGGCATAACGCTGGGCCATCACCGAACCCGGTTTCCATCCCATAATCTTGTTCAACTCCTCCAGGCGGAACATATCGCGTCCGTCTGTGTCTTTCAGCTCCAGCCACCGGCACGTCGCTTCGTGTCTCAGGTCGTGCTCGTGCAGCCCCGCAATGCCCATGTACTCGAAAGCGATCTTGAAACGGAACGAAAGCCGCTGGCTGGCTCGCGTCAACCCCTTCTTCCCCTCTTCTACCCCTTCTTCCGCCAGGAACGGAAAAATCGGCGCGGTGCGTTCAAGCGGCGGCCGGCTCGCAAAGTACGAGGACAGCGCTCCATGCACTTCGGGGCGCATGGGCACATCCCGGAAAGAAATCTTCCCCCGCCACTGTTTTGTCTCCCTGACTCGAATCACCTTGTTCTCCATGTCAACCTGGCCACTGGTAAGCGTGTAGGCCTCCCTGAGCCGTAGTCCCGTATTCAGGATCAACAGATACAAGGTCAACAATGCATCACCGCCCTTGAGTTCCAGGCCGCGCTCGCGATCCGGCCGCTCATAGCCCGATAGCACCGCCACGATCTTCTCGTGTTCCCCTGGCATCAGGCGCCTATCGCGTGCCTCATTCACCTTCACCTCGCCGCCCTTGGCCACCACCATCTTGGCATCGACCTCGGAATAGGTCGAGTAGCCCTTGGGGAGCAGCTTCACTGGGTTGCTGATCTTCATGTTCAGGTTATGGCGCAAATACTCGTCGATGGCGCGGCTTAGGGCCTGAATGCGGTGTTTGATAGACGTGGGCGACAGATTCTTTTCGACCTTCAGAAAGCGGAGATAGCCGGTCAGCCACTTGTAGTTAGCCTCTGAAAATCGTACCGACCCCACCTCGTGCGTCAGCGTCTTGAGCGTGAGAATTTGCGTAGGCGCTGCGAACCCGCTGTCCGACCACTCGCCAAGAATGCGCAACAAGCGCACCCCCTCGCCCGGGGATGTCGGGGTGGTCAGCTCCGCCGGCGGCGGGATATCCGCATGCTTCATCAGCTTCCACTGCTGTCCGTAGGCAATGGCTTCAGCCTCCGTGTCAAAAGTGAAGTATTTGCGTCCGTTCGGGAGCGATGGATGCCTCAGCCCTATTTCCCATTTCCCAGATGGCTTGAGTCGGGGTTTTGCCATGCATCAATCTCCAAGATTTGAACAAGATGGATCATCGCACAGTCTGATTGAGTTTCAGCCGCCATTTTCTGGCGTCTGTCATCATTTTTCAGGCGTTTCGAGGCATTTTTCAAACATCAAAATTTGCATAACTTATTGATTTATAAGGAATTATAAAATCATGAAAATTAGATCAATCGGCTACAAGATCGAGCTGATTGAGCGTCAGGTCTAATAAGACACCCTCAACTACAGCGCAGTTTTTGCGTCTCCAGCGCTAGCCGGGTCACGCGGCCCCAGTCACCACCCTCGAGCACATTGGCCGGTATCAGTCAACTGCCGCCGACACACACCACGTTGGGCAACGCCAGAAAGTCAGGCGCGTTTTGCAGCGTAATGCCACCGGTGGGGCAAAACTTCACGTCAAAAAACGGCCCGGCCCAGGCTTTGAGCATGGCCACACCGCCGGCTTGCAGCGCCGGAAAGAACTTCAGTTCGGTGAAACCGTCGTCAACCGCAGCCATGATCTCGCCGCCGGTGGCCACACCGGGCAACAACGCCAACCCCGCATCGCGGCAGGCTTGCCCGACCGCGCGGGTGTAGCCGGGGCTGACGGCAAAACGCACGCCTGCATTCGCTGCGGCTAGCGCATCGATCTTGCTGCGCACCGTGCCCGCACCCACCACCGCGTCGGGCACGTCACGTGCGATCGCCTCGATGCACGCCAGCGCCTGCGGTGTACGCAGGGTCACTTCCAGCATGCGAATGCCACCGGCCAGCAGGGCCCGCGCCAGCGGCACGGCGTGCGCCACGTCGTTCAGGACGATCACAGGAATCACCGGTGCATCCTGCATCACTTGCAAAGCGGTCATCGTCGGAGTTTTGTTCATAAACTTATGTCAGTTGTGCACGCGCCCGTTTCGGCGGCACCTTGGGGTTTAGAAAATGACCAGAGCGACTGTCGTTACAGCCAACTGCACGCGCCGGTCTCAGCCGTGCTGGCGTGACGGCGCATGGCGGCAAACAGGCCACGTCCCAGACCGAGCGCGTTGGCCGCGCGCAGCGCATCGGGCATAGGCAACACCGGGCGGGCCGCCCATTCGGTCTGCGGCATCAACACCTGCAGCGTACCCGCGTTGGCATCGAGCCGAATCACATCCCCATCACGCACCCGGGCCAACGCGCCACCGGCAGCGGCTTCAGGCGACACGTGGATGGCGGCCGGCACCTTGCCCGAGGCACCGCTCATGCGGCCGTCGGTCACCAGCGCCACCCGGTAGCCCTTGCCTTGCAGCACCGCCAGCGGCGGCGTCAGCTTGTGCAGCTCGGGCATGCCGTTGGCTTGCGGGCCCTGCCAGCGCACCACGCAAATCAGGTCGCGGTTGAGCTCGTCTGCGGCAAAAGCCTGATGCAAGGCATCCTGCGAGTCAAACACCCGGCACGGCGCTTCGATCAGATGGCGGTCATCGGGTACGGCAGAAATTTTGATGACGCTGCGCCCGAGGTTGCCAGTGAGCAGTTTTAGCCCACCGCTGACGCTGAACGGGTTGCTGGCAGGCCGCACAACTGCTTCATCTTTGCTAGCTCCTGGCGCTTTCCAGGTAAGGGCTAGAGGCACTTTTAATCCATCAACCGCGCAGGCGTCAGTGACTACTGGCTGGACACTTGGCACGGTGGTGTATTCGCGCAAACCAGCGGCGCGTACGGTCAGCACATCGGCGTGCATGAAGCCAGCGTCCAGCAGCTCACGAAGCACAAAGCCAGGGCCACCCGCCGCCTGAAACTGGTTGACGTCGGCGCTGCCATTTGGATAGACGCGGCTAAGCAGTGGCACCACGTCTGACAGCGCCGAAAAATCATCCCAGTCAATCACGATACCCGCTGCCCGCGCCACCGCCACCCAGTGAATCAGGTGGTTGGTCGAGCCGCCGGTGGCCAGCAGCGCCACCATGGCGTTGACGATGCAGCGCTCATCGACCAGTTGTCCAATGGGTGGGCAGAAGGCCCCCACGCTTGCCACTGCGTGTGCTGCGCTCAACG
>JAQTSL010000322.1 GCA_028711355.1 Rhodoferax sp. | reverse complement strand
GTGAATCTGGGTTGTCAACTATCCTTGGAAATCTTGATGGATGGGAACTTGCTGGAAAAATCTTTGTTTTTGGCGGCAATCGCCAGCGCCACTTTACGCGCCACCGCCCGGTACAAGCCGGCCACCTCGCTGTCCGGATCGGACACCACGGTCGGCTGACCACCGTCCGCTTGCACCCGGATCTGCATCGCCAGAGGTAGCGCACCCAGGTAGTCCATGGCGTAGTCGGCAGCCATTTTTTTGCCACCGTCGGCACCAAAAATGTGTTCCACCTGGCCGCAGTTGCTACACACGTGCACCGCCATGTTCTCCACGATGCCCAAAATTGGCACACCGACTTTCTCAAACATCTTGATGCCCTTGCGCGCGTCCAGCAGCGCAATGTCTTGCGGCGTGGTGACGATCACGGCACCGGTCATCGGCACTTTTTGTGACAACGTGAGCTGGATGTCGCCAGTGCCCGGGGGCATATCAACAATCAGGTAATCCAGCTCGCGCCAGTTGGTCTGGCGCAGCAGTTGCTCGAGCGCCTGGGTAGCCATCGGGCCGCGCCAGATCATGGCTTCGTCCTGCGCCACCAAAAAGCCGATCGACATCACCTGCACGCCATAGTTTTCGAGCGGCTCCATGGTTTGTCCGTCGGTACTTTCGGGGCGGCCTTCAATGCCCATCATCATCGGAATGCTGGGCCCGTAAATGTCGGCATCGAGCAAGCCCACGCTGGCGCCTTCGGCGGCCAGCGCCAGCGCCAGATTGACTGCGGTGGTGCTTTTACCGACGCCGCCTTTGCCGGACGCCACCGCCACGATATTTTTCACCTTGGGTAACAGCGCCACGCCGCGCTGCACCGCGTGCGCGGTGATTTTGCTGGTCACGTTGGCCGACACATTGGCGACACCGGCCACCGCTTTGGCAGCCGCAATCAAGGCGTGGCGCAACGCCGGTATCTGGCTTTTGGCTGGGTAACCCAGTTCCACGTCAAAAGCGACGTCAGTGCCGTTGACGCTCAGGTTCTTAAGCGCTTTGGTGGTCACAAAATCGCCACCAGTATTGGGGTCAATCACGCCCTTGAGGGCATCCAGCAAGTTTTGTTCTGTCAATGTCATGAGGTTCTCCGAAAACGCCGAGTCTAGCCAACGCGCCATTGACCCTGCCGCGAACCAGTCCATCGGGGTTTACCCCAAACGCTACCAAATTGCGCAGAATCAACCCCAGCAACGGGCTTTTGCTGCCGATAATGAAGCATGGCTGAAGATAATTTTGCTCCCTCGGAGTGGCCGCAAGAGGGCACCGACACGGCAGCGCTGATGCTCACCGGCGGTGGCGCCCGCGCGGCATACCAGGTCGGCGTGCTGCAAGCCATTGCGGCTTTGCGCCTGGCCTGTGGCGCGCAAAACGACGCCAATCCGTTTCCGATCATCGGTGGCACCTCGGCCGGTGCCCTGAACGCCGCTGCACTGGCCTGCGGTGCTGACAATTTTGACAGCACGGTGCGCATGATCGCTGACATCTGGAGCCACTTTCACGCCGATCAGGTTTATCGGTCTGATTCGTTTAGCATTCTGCATACCGGCGCCAATTGGTCCACTTTGCTGTCGCTGGGCTGGCTGGTGGCCAAATTGCGCCGCATCAAACCGCGCTCGCTGTTAGACAACGAACCGCTGGCGCAATTGATCCGCCGCGTGGTGCCGCTGGAACGTTTGCCGACGCTGATCCGCCAGGGTCACTTGCAGGCACTGGCGATTACTGCGTCGAGCTACAGCAGCGGCGAACACATCACTTTTTTTGAAGGCGACAAGCGGCTGCTGACCTGGGTGCGTTCGCAGCGCCGTGGCGTGCGCGACAAAATCACCCACGCGCATCTGCTGGCTTCCAGCGCGATCCCGTTTGTGTTTCCGGCAATGGCGCTGCAACTGGAGGGCGAGACCGGCTATTTTGGCGACGGTTCAATGCGCCAAACGGCACCGATCGCCCCGGCTATTCACCTGGGCGGGCAACGCATTCTGGTGATTGGTGCCGGTCGACTGCACCAGCCACGCGACCCCTCCACGCTGGCCCACCTGGGCGACCATTACCCGACGGTCGCGCAGATCGCCGGGCACGCGCTGTCCAACATCTTTCTGGACGCGCTGGCGGTTGATGTCGAGCGTATCCGGCGCATCAACCAGACGCTCAATCTGATTCCGGCTGAACTGCGCGAGGCCAGCAACCTGCGACCGATCGAACTGCTGCTGATCGCGCCATCGCAGCGGCTTGACGTGATTGCCGCACGGCACCTGCACGAGCTGCCGGCAGCGGTGCAGTCGCTGCTAGGGGGGGTTGGGGATGCCAACGAGGCCAAAGGCAGTGCGCTGGCCAGCTACCTGCTATTTGAAGAGGGCTACACGCAAGAGCTGATGGCGCTGGGCCAAGCCGACGCGCTGCGTCAGCGCGCCGAGATCTGCCAATTTTTCCGCTGGTGCGACCCGGCCACCAGAGCCACCCCAGCAACCAAAGCTGACGCAACCCAACCGGCCGGGGCCGAGCGACGGCGCGACCCGCTGCGGCTGCGCTGAGCGGCCACCCGGGCACACACGCCCGGCCTGGGTGCCCCCTTAAAATTGCAGGCCCTGCCCGAAAGCCCACACCATGACTCGCCAACTGTTCGTTACCACCGCCCTGCCCTACGCCAACGGCAACTTTCACATCGGCCACATCATGGAGTACATCCAGGCCGACATCTGGGTACGCTACCAACGCATGATGGGCCACACGGTGGACTTCTGTTGCGCCGACGACACGCATGGTGCGCCGATCATGATCGCCGCGGAAAAGGCGGGCCTTACGCCGCAGCAATTTGTCGCCAACATTGCCGCTGGCCGCAAGCCCTATCTGGACGGCTTTCACCTCAGTTTTGACAACTGGCACAGCACCGACGCGCCAGAAAACCACGAGCTGGCCCGCGCCATCTACCGCGATCTGCGTGACAACGCTGAGGGTTCGTTGATCGAATCACGCAGCGTCGAGCAGTTTTTTGATCCGCAAAAAGCCATGTTTCTGCCCGACCGCTTCATCAAGGGCGAATGCCCGAAGTGCCACGCCAAAGACCAGTACGGTGACAACTGCGAGGAATGCGGCGCGGTCTATGCGCCGACCGAGCTGATTGACCCGTATTCGGCGCTGTCGGGCGCCAAGCCCGAGCTGAAAAGCTCTAAGCACTTTTTCTTCAAGCTGTCTGACCCGCGCTGCGTGGCGTTTTTGACCCAATGGACGCAAGACGGCAAATTGCAGCCCGAAGTGGCCAATAAGGTAAAGGAATGGTTTACCGTGCGCAGCAACCCCGACGGCAGCACCAGCGAAGGCCTGGGCGACTGGGACATCAGCCGCGACGCACCGTACTTTGGCATTGAAATCCCCGACGCGCCGGGCAAATATTTTTACGTCTGGCTCGACGCCCCGATTGGCTACCTGGCGTCGCTGAAAAACCTGTGCGCCAAGCGCGGCGTCGATTACGACGCTTATGTGGCCAACCCGGCGTTGGAGCAATACAACTTTATCGGCAAAGACATCGTCACCTTTCACACGCTGTTCTGGCCGGCCACGCTCAAGTTCAGCGGCCGCAAGACGCCCGACAACATTTTTGTGCACGGTTTTTTGACCGTCAATAACGGCGAAAAAATGAGCAAGAGCCGTGGCACCGGGCTGGACCCGCTCAAATACCTCAAGCTCGGCATGAATCCGGAATGGTTGCGCTACTACCTGGCGGCCAAGCTAAGCAGCCGCAACGAAGACATTGACTTCAACGCCGACGACTTCATGGCCCGCGTCAACGCCGACCTGATCGGCAAATACGTCAACATCGCGTCACGCGCGGCGGGTTTTTTGACCAAACGCTTTGACGGCAAGTTGGGCGCAGTGGGCGAAGACGGTGCCGCGCTGTTGCACGCCTTGCGCAGCCAGTCAGCAGCCCTCGCCGCGCTCTCTGAGGCACGCGCCAGCGCG
>JAQTSL010000321.1 GCA_028711355.1 Rhodoferax sp. | reverse complement strand
TTGCCCCACATCTTCGCCATCGGCGACATCGTCGGCCAGCCGATGCTGGCGCACAAGGCAGTGCACGAGGCGCATGTGGCGGCAGAAGTGATAGCGGGTGAACTTCAAGGCAACAAGGAATTGGCGGCAGCCGCCTTTAATGCCCGCGTGATCCCCAGCGTGGCCTACACCGACCCCGAAGTGGCCTGGGTCGGCCTGACCGAAGACCAGGCCAAAGCGCAAGGCATTAAGGTCAAGAAGGGCCTGTTCCCGTGGAACGCGTCAGGCCGCGCCATCGCCAATGGCCGCGACGAAGGTGTCACCAAGCTGCTGTTTGACGACTCACCAGAAGCCCACGGCCACGGCAAGATTCTGGGTGGCGGCATGGTCGGCACCCATGCCGGCGACATGATTAGCGAAGTGGTGCTGGCCATCGAGATGGGCGCGGATGCCATCGACATTGGCAAGACCATCCACCCGCATCCGACGCTGGGCGAATCCATCGGCATGGCGGCGGAGATTGCGCATGGCAGTTGCACGGATGTGCCGCCGGTGCGCAAGTAGATCAAGCATCCAAATTACCCTGTAAAGCCCGAATCTTTACCGGTTCGGGCTTTTTGCTGACAGCTCGATGCCTTGCTCAAGGCAAGGGCCGAAGGATATGTTTCTTTCGCAGAACAAGGGAAATTGATACTGAACTCGAAATTCATTCAGGAAAAGATATTGGGCAATCCTGTGTTTGACGATGCCCTGAAGGATAGATTACGAAAATTCGTCAGATAAACGTGTCAAACGCGATGGGGTGCTGGTCGAGCAGCCTTTAGATTTTCGACTGCGTCAGCGTTGAGCTGCTTTTCCTATTGGGTCCAGTTGTCGTCCGGGAGCGGCGTATTTGCACCCACCTTGTCCCAAGTTGCCTGCGCGGTACCCGCTCCATCCAAAGCAGCACGTTGCTCAAAGAACTTGGCTGTTTCCATCGCGCTGATCTTCTCGGCAATGGCGACCACAAAAAACTGGTTCATGGTGGTGTCATCGGCGGCAGCAATGCGTTTGGCGGCAAGCTTTAGCGATTCGGGTAGGCGCAGGGCGTAACAGCTCATGGCTTGGAACTCCTTTTGACGGTTAAGCCAAAGTGTTGAAAAGTTTGCTCAGGGTTGAGCACGGGGATACCAAAAAGTTTGGCAGGACCGAAGTCGCGAAGGTTGTAAGTCACGATGGCATGGGCCTGCACATTGGCAGCTGCTTCCAGCACCATTTCATCGGCTGGGTCGCGCAATTGCGGTCGCCATTGGTAATGGGTCGTGACAGGCTCAATGATTCCAGCAAGCTCATTCAAAATAGCGTCGATGTCGCTGGTCAAAAGTCCAGAGGCCACCAACTGATTTGGCCGCTTCAGGACCTCTTCATATTCCAGAAACAGCGCCGGGCTGCAACACATCGTGACCTGCCTTAGTCGAATGATTTGCATCAGTGCGAACGAAGGTCCATACCGGTTGTGTGTCGCAGCCACCAGGATGTTGGTATCGTACAGTTTGGACAGCAGGTGAAACAACAAGGCGCCTCCTGCCTGGCTAAACGGCAAGTACCCCAACTCATCCAGAATCATCAAGTCCACCCGCAGCAACGACGCAGCAATGCGCCCGCTGAAGCTGCCCCGGTGTAAATCTGTGTCATGGGTGATGCGATTGGCCTGTTGCGACTCATAAAAACCTGAGCGTAGATGCATCAAAAGCGCCCCCGGACCTCGTAGCACTCGCGAAAGCAGCTACTACTTCTGTAGCAAGTGGTCCACTGGAAGTGTACGTGCCAGACATCGGCGACTTCGCCGATGTCACCGTAATCGAATTGCTGGTCAAGCCCGGCGACAGCATCAAGCGGGATCAAAGCCTGATCACCGTCGAGCGCAGTTGGCAGTTGGTACCTTGATGTCAATACACACGAGCTAAGGGCTTGAACCCTTCAATTTGGGCTGTAGGTAAGCAAAGAACTGGCGGTCAGCGCCCAGTATGTGATTAGCGACAGCGTCGCGTGCCAAGAATTGAAACAGCTCACCGACCGACAGTGTGTCGGCTTCAAAATGCTTGACCAGGGCCACGGCCTTGTCAGCCAGCGCGCTGTGAATGGTGGCGTGCGCAGCCGAACCGGGGTAACCGGCGGCGCGAATAATGGCCTCTTCGTCCTTGAAATGCTGCACCACATGCGCCACCAGGGTATTGACCAGCGTCGCTACTTCAGCTTTCGGGCGCATTGACAACACGGCCTCAAACAATTGATTGGCGTCAGCAAACAGGCCACGGTGCTGTTCATCAATAACCGGGTGACCACACTCGTAAGTGGCATGCCAGGACAAGCGCAACAGACGATCCGTCATGGCTTGGCGCCGGTCGTTGCCTGTCGTCTGCTCGGGCGCAACTTGAACCTGATTGCGACCCCCCTCTTTGGCACGGTACAACGCGACATCGGCGCGTTTGAACCAGTCTTCCCAGGTTTCGTTTGCCATGCACTCGGCCACCCCCAAACTGATTGTGACTTGCCCAACTTGGGCAAAGGACGTGTTGGCAACACTTGCACGCAGCCGCTCGGCCAGCATGGTGACGGTGGTCAGCGTTGTGTTTGGGCACAGCACAACAAATTCTTCGCCGCCCCAGCGCGTGAGCGTGTCAATGGTGCGCAGGTTTGACTGCAACACCTTGGTTAACTTTACCAAGACCTGATCGCCCGCCAGATGACCGTGCAGATCATTGATGTTTTTGAAAAAATCAATATCCAGCATCACCATGCTCAAGGGATGGTCATAGCGTTTGAGCCGGTCCATCTCGTTGACCATGGCTTCTTCTAGCCGGTGCCGGTTCCAGGCGCCGGTGAGTTTGTCGGTTCTGGCCTGCTTGGACAGCTCGGCCAGGGTCTGTTGTAGCTGTTGATTGTCGCGCTGCAACTGTTCGAGCGACTGTTGCATTTTGTCGATGTCGCCCATACGTGCGGTATCAAGCATCGCCGCGCCGATGAACAGCAGTTGGCCGTCGCGATCAAGCAGAGGAAACTTGAACCACAGGCACTGCAGCGGTCGACCAGCAACCAAACAGTCAAGCTGGTCGCTGCTGGTAGCGGCACCGGCCAAGATGTGGGCATCAGATTGCACCAACTGCGCCGCGACCTCGGCCGGAAACAGTTCGGCATCGGTTAAACCGGTGAACTGCTCAAAGGTCTTGTCGAAATAGCTTTGCATGACTCGGTTGACCAGCTTGTAACGGCCATCCATGGCTTTGATGGCAATGCCGGCGCCAAACGTTTGCGGCATCATCAGCGCAATCAGCCCAGAGGGCTGGATGACGTTTTCTTTGGCAAATTGGTAGATCAGGTCGTTTTCGTTCATGGTTAAACCCTATCGGTCAATCTCAAGTTCTCGCTGTTGCCCCAGCAAGGGCAAATTGAGCCACTCGGGCTCGGGTTCCCAGTGGTCGGCCCAAGCTGGCACGCTGCTGCCCGGCATCGGGCGGGCAATGCCGTAGCCTTGGGCCAGATCGCAGCCCAGTTGCAGCAGCAAAGTGCCATGGGCGACGGTCTCGACCCCTTCGGCAATGACTTGTCGCTTGAAAGAGCTGGCCAGCCCGATCACGCCCTGCAAAATCGCCATGTCCTCGGCATCGTCGATCATGTCACGCACAAAACTCTGGTCAATTTTGATCATGCTTACCTGCAAACGCTTGAGGTAGGTCAGCGACGAATAACCGGTACCGAAGTCATCCAGTGCAAACGTTACGCCGATTTGCCGGCACGACTCGATCACGCGCGACACCTGCTCCATGTCCTTGAGCGCGCTGGTTTCCAGAATTTCAAGCTCGATGCACTTGGGTTCAAGCTGGGGATGCGCAGCCAGAATGGCGCACAGGCGGTTAAAAAAGTCGCTCTGTTGCAACTGCCGGGCACCAATATTGACGCTCACCGGTAAATCCAGCCCAACGGCGCGCCAGCCCTGCACCTGGCACAGGGCGCTGTCAAGCACACACTCACCCAGGGTCAC
>JAQTSL010000039.1 GCA_028711355.1 Rhodoferax sp. | reverse complement strand
TGCGAGTACAGCGCCAGTGTGCTCACCAGCACCAGCAAGGCAAACAACCCGCCATACACCGCAATATCCGCGTGCCATGGGCCAAAAAGGGCGGCGGCTTCCCGGCTGACGGCGATCACCAGCGGCCGGTCCATCGGCACTGCGGTCGGCCGGATCGTGTGCAAAACTGTCAGGCGAGACTCATCGGTCGAAGTGACATTGCCGTCGAACGCGGCGGTTGCTCGTCCGCTCTTGATGAACTGGGTAAAGAGGGCGTCGGACTTGGCTGTCAAGTCAATACCGGTCATGCCCTGCGAGTTGGGCGTACGCAAGATCACTTTGCCGTCGCCATGGATCAACGACGAGCGCATATCGGGTGCGTACAGTACCGATTCAAGCAGGGTGCTGAAATACTCGGGGCCGAGACTGACCAGGATGATGCCGGCAAACGCTGCGTGCTGGTCGAGCAGCACCTTCGAAATGTTCAGTACATAGTCTCCGGTGGCGGCCAAAAAGGGCGGTGCGACGTAGAGCGTGGCTGAATTGCCACCTTGGCGAGCGACCTGAAAATAACCCCGTTGGCTGAAGTTTTGCCCGACAAATTGATCTGGACTTCGGGCAACCAAGGTGCCGTTGGCGTCAAAGACGGTAATGGCACGCGTGGTGGGCATGACCGCTCGCATGGTTTGCAGGCGGCCATTGAGTTGTGCCATGCCATTTTTTTGCGCCCGCAGCGTCGGCAGATCGGCCCGAATCGAATCGAGCGCATGATTGGTTGCCGTCAACTGGAGCTCGAGGTTCTTATCGACGACTCGGGTCTGGGTGGTCAACCGCGCGCGCTCCTGGACGTCGATGGAGATGTATTGTGTGTACAGGTTGCTGCCGATGAAACCACCCAGAATCAGCAACGCGGCGGCCAGCAATAGCCATTGACGTACAAATGCAGAGGAGGACATTCAAATAGCTCTGGGAAAATGGCTTGGCGCAGAGGCAAAACTGGACGCAACGAAGTCTGCGACTGTAACCCAATCATTTTGCTCTGTCCCCAACTGATCAGAGACATTGCGGGACCGACCTGGCGTTTTGATAGCGGCGCCCTCGCCGCGAATGCGTGCAGTGGCAGAATCACCCTGCTGTTCAAAACAAGGAGACATCTATGCGTATCGCTTCCATGGTGCTCGTGCTGGCAAGTGTGGTGGCCTCGTCTTGGGTTGGCGCACAAACAGCGGCAAATCAGACCCCGCCCAATCGTTTGCAAGCTGTTCAGTCAGCCAAAATTGTGCGCGTTTGCATCTGGCCAGACTATTACGGCATCACCTACCGCAACCCCAGGACGCAACAGTTGTCGGGGATTGATGCCGATATGGCACAGGCATTGGCCAAAGACCTCGGGATCAAGCTGGAATTCGTTGACAGCTCGTTTTCCAAGTTGATCGACGATGTCACACAAAACCATTGCGATGTGGCGATGTTTGCCATCGGTATCACGCCGCAGCGCCAGACCAAACTGCGCTTTACCCAGCCCCACTTGGCCAGTGACATTTACGGCATCACCAGCAAAACCAACCGTCGCATCAAAAACTGGGCCGACATTGATCAAGCGGGTTCGGTGGTGGCCATTGTCAAGGCGACCTTGCACGAGCCGATCATGAAAGAGCGCCTGAAACAGGCGCGTTTGATGGTGCTGGATACGCCGTTTGCCCGCGAACAAGAAGTCCAGTCCGGGCGGGCAGATGTGTTCATGACCGATTACCCCTATAGCCAGCGCTTTCTGGCCAACGCCGACTGGGCGCGTTTGGTCGCACCCGACACCACTTATCACATCACCCCGTACGCCTATGCGATGGCACCGGGTGACGATGTCTGGCACGCGCGCATGGAGCAATTTGTGCGTGACATCAAGCGTGATGGACGGCTACAGGCGGCGGCCAAGCAGCAGCACCTTGAGCCCATCTTGGCGCGCTGATGTTCAACCACCAAAAGGGCTGGTTGCGCTTTTATCTGGCGCTGACCGCTTTTGTTGTCGCGGTCATCGGTCTGACCGGCTACAGCTTGTGGCTGTTGCGCAGCGACGCCATTCGCAGCAGTTTGAACGCCTCGGCGTTGATGGCGCGCAGTTTTGAAAATTTTCTGACGCAAAGCATCAGTTCGGTGGATGTGGTCGCGGCCAGTTTATTCAGTCTTCATGGCAAGGATCGCAATGCGCAAGTGGTGGGCGCCAATTTTGACCATTTGTTGCGCCAAGCACCGCACTTGCGTTCTTTGTCGGTGATCGATGCACAAGACCGCATCGTGATCAGCTCTAGCCGCGCCAATGTGGGTGTGCAAGTGGCGGTTCAGGATTTTTTGCCTTTGGTGCAGACTGGTCATAGCGCTTTGCGCGTTGGCAAGCCCTGGCTCGGTCGCGACTTCAACGAGCCACAACCATCAGACCTACCCGGTTTGGCAGCAAAGCCACTTGCCAGCGTGATTCCGCTGCTGTATCCGTTGCAAGCAGGCGATACCGGGTGGCGTCTGCTGGTGGCACTTAACCCTGATTTTTTTGTCAACCACATGTTGCAGCAAGTCGATGAACAAACCGGTCTGGTTGAAGTTTTGCGACTTGACGGTGTGTTGTTGATGAGCACGCATCTTCAAACGCAGGGCAGTCGATTGCAACATGATGCTTTTGCCAAACTCAAGCTCGGTGAACAAGAGTTTGGTCAATTTGAGGGCACGCTACCGGGGCAGTCGGCAGCGTTAACCGCGTTTCGGGTGTCGTCGTTGTACCCCTTTGTGGTGGTGTCGCATCTCAACCGGGAGGTTGCCCTACAGCCCTGGTACGCCGAGATAAAGACCGTTGTACTGATGGTTGCCCCGTCGGCTTTTTTGGTGGTGCTATTGGCCCTGGGATACCAGCGCCGCCAGCATCTGTACAAAGCGCAACAAGCCGAGTCGCAGCGCTTGCAGCGTATCAATGCGGCCTGCGTGTTTGACAACACGCGTGAGGGCATCATCATTACCTCGGCCGATGGCCTGATCACCGACGTGAACGCCGCTTTTGCCCGCATCACCGGCTACAGCCGAGCCGAAGTCATTGGCAAAAATCCGCGCTTGCTTAAATCTGGCCGGCAGGACAGAGCGTTTTACCGATCGATGTGGCAAGCACTGGCCGCAACTGGCCACTGGAGTGGGGAGATTTGGAACCGCCGCAAAGATGGCGAGATTTTTGCCGAAATACTCACCATCAACAGCGTCTCTGATTCAGTCGGCGTGGTGCAGCAGTACGTGGCGGTTTTTACCAACATCACCAGTCTCAAGGTCTATCAAAACGAGCTTGAACACATTGCACGTTTTGATGCGCTGACCGACTTGCCGAACCGGGTTTTGCTGGCGGATCGTTTGCAGCAGGCCATGCGTCAGGCGCAGCGTCGGCAGAACCGGGTGGCAGTGGTGTTCATTGATCTGGATGGTTTCAAGGCGATCAACGACCAGCATGGTCACGACGCGGGCGATTTTTTATTGGTCACCGTCTCGAAGCGGATGCGCCTGGCGCTGCGCGATGGCGACACGCTGGCGCGTAACGGTGGCGATGAATTTGTCGCCGTGTTGGTGGATTTGCCAAGCATAGACGATGCCCTGCCGTTGCTCGAGCGGCTGTTGTCTGCTGCCTCACAGCGGGTAGATTTTGGCGCTGTGCAGTTGCAGGTATCGGCCAGCGTGGGGGTCAGCCGGTACCCGCAGCCACAAGCCACCACCATCGACGATCTGTTGCACCAGGCCGATGCCGCGATGTACCAGGCCAAGCAAGCCGGCAAAAACCAGTACGTGATTTATCAGTTGCCACCGTCATCTACCAGTGTTCCGTGCGTCAATGGTACGCCGCCTAAAGCTTGAAGTTGCCGCATCAGGCCCATAAAAAATGGTTGAATAATCAAAAAAAAAGCGATGATAGGTAAATCGCACCACTGCTAGCCCAGCACCAACTGATTGCCTTCCAAGTCAACAAACAAGACCTGCATCTGTTCGTTCATCGAAAAACTGCCCACCTCAAACTCGCGGCGCAAATGGACGGGTTTGTGGCCAAACATCAGATCGACCGCACCTTCTACGCCCACGCTGACCTCGACCCGGGCCGTCAGGGCTAGCTCTAGCTCGTGCTCCAGGGTTTGCTTTTCAGTCAGCGATGCGCCCCACACCTGCACCGCGTGCTGGCGCGAGGCCTTGACGCGGTCCAGCATATGTTTGGGGTCACCGATGGCTTTGAGTTGTTTGACCAGCTTGTCCAGATTGGCTTCGACCGCTTTTTCAGACTCGATGCGTTCCAGCAGCGCGGCGTAGCGCGCTTCTAGCTCAGGGTTGGTGCCGACCACAACTTGGGTGGTGCCGCCCTTGTTGGAGCCCAGCAGCGGCACCCGCAGTAGCAGCGCTGCGGCTGTGCTGCCGCCAACCAGCCGGCCACGTTGCGGCGAATTGACACCGATGACGATCTGGTTGAGCGAATGCAGGTCGCAGTCAATCACCATGTCGCCAATAGCGATCAGCGTGCCAGCGGTGATTTGCACAGCTTCAGCAAAGCGTGCCGTGACCGCGCCACCGGCGTGTAAATTAGCGTTGGCGATCAGACCGCCCGCCACCTGGATATCGCCGCCCGCATCGAGCTGCCCGCCTTCGACCATGCCATCGACCACAATATCGCCACTGGCCTGCACTTTCATGCCCTGCGTCACCTCGCCCGCTATGTGCACCGTGCCGTCAAAGTGGATATTGCCGGTGGCCATGTTGACCTCCTGGACGCGCAAGATCGGCTCGACCATGACCCCGGCAGTCACCCGTATCGGTTGACCGCTGACCGCTGCCACCAGCAAATTGGCGTCATCGCCTGAAATTTTTGCACCATCGAGTTTCGACTCAAAACCGGTATCGTGCCCGTCACGCGCCGCTAGCAAGCGACCCTTGACGGTTTTACCCGGCACGCCGGGCGTTGCCGGGGTGCGCCGCATCAGCGCGGTACCAGCCGCCACCACCGCAATATCGCCATGCTCACGGTAATCAATCAGCCCCTGCTCATTGAGCTTGGGTGCGCGGTCAACGGTGTCGGCAAGCAACACGTCAAACACCGCATCTTGGCCATTTTGTGCCACTTGGCCACGGGCGACCACCAGCGCGCTGCATACCCCAGCCTGGCAGGCTTGCGCTACTGCCGCCTCGTCAATGCCGAAGGCTACGCCCGCTTGCGCGATTGCCGCCAGCGCGTCACCGAAGCTGGCGGGCTTGCCTCCCTGCGCGGCGGTGAGGGTGAGCGTGGCTGTCATGTCGTCACGTTCGATATCGACAGTAACGGTCGCATCGATGCGCCGCGCCACCGCAAGGCCAAACGGACCTTGCTGCAAATTACATCGGCTGGCCGCCTCGGCGATGGCTGCCTGGTCAAGCAAACAGTCGCCAAAACCTTCTTGAATCAACAGTGCGCGCAACGAGTCGCTGTCAATTGGCGGGCAATCGGGCACTGGCTGCGACAGCAACAGAACCGTCCCCCCGGTTTCGTTCAAGGTGATTCCAGGCAAGTTCATGGCAACAGTCTCCTTGATCTTTACCAACTGCAAAATACCAATCAAACGGCGATTTCCCCATGCCCGCCAGTCAATCGTATCTGATTTGCTGGCTTTCTACGACACGCTCAGGGCGAGCTCACCAACGGCACCAGCGTCGCACGGATGAAGTTGCTACGGTAATGCTCCAGCTCATCAATCGATTCATGCACATCGGCCAGCGCGGTGTGACGCTGCTTTTTCTTGAAACTTTTTTGTACCTCGGGCGCCCAACGTTTGGCCAATTCCTTGAGCGTGCTCACATCGACGTTACGGTAGTGAAAAAACGCCTCCAGCTTGGGCATGTACTTGGCCAAAAAACGCCGATCCTGCCCAATGGTGTTGCCGCACATGGGAACCACACCCTTGGGTACGTACTGTCGCAAAAACACCAACAGTTGCTCCTGCGCGTCTTCTTCGGTCAGGGTTGACGCTTTGACCTTGTCGATCAGCCCGCTTTTGCCGTGTGTGCCCTTGTTCCACTTGTCCATGCCGTCCAGCAACACGTCGTTTTGATGCAGCACCAGCACCGGACCTTCGGTGCGGCTTTCAAGCTGCGGGCCAGTGACGATGATGGCGATCTCGATAATGCGGTCGTGCTCGGGGTCCAGGCCGGTCATCTCGCAGTCGAGCCAAACCAGGTTCTGGTCGGACTTGGCCAACGCTGCACCGGTAACTGTCGGTGCAGAAATGGCGTCCAGTGGGGTTTTCAAAAGGGAAGTCATCCGGCAAATTGTCGCCGATCGCCTAAACTTCGCCGCCATGCCAACATCTACCCTGCTTTCTGATTTGTCCGATCCCGCTACCCTGCTGACGCTGGCCTTTGCGGCGGCGTTGCTGCTTAGCCTGGCACTTAAGCTCTGGCTTAACTCACGCCAGGTGCGCCATGTGGCGCTGCACCGAGGGCAGGTGCCAGCGGCATTTAGCCAAACCATCTCGCTGAGCGCGCACCAAAAAGCAGCCGACTACACCTTGGCCAAACTGCGCTTGGGCACGCTGGAACTCGCACTGGGTACCGCCGTGCTGCTGGGCTGGACCTTGCTCGGTGGCCTCTCATGGCTGAACCAGGCGGTGATGAGCTGGTTCGGCGCAGGCATGACGCAACAATTGGCGCTACTGGCGTGCTTTGTGGCGATCAATGGCGTGCTTGATCTGCCGCTGTCGCTGTACCAAACCTTTGTGCTCGAAGAGCGCTTTGGCTTTAACAAGATGACACCCAGACTCTGGCTAGTCGATCTGATCAAATCAACACTGATGGGCGCTGCCATTGGCCTGCCGGTGGTTGCACTGATTCTGTGGCTGATGGCCGCCACCGGCAACTTGTGGTGGCTCTGGGCCTGGGCGTTCTGGATCGGGTTCAACCTGCTGCTGCTGGTGATTTACCCGACGCTGATTGCGCCCTTGTTCAACAAATTCACGCCGCTGGCCGATGAAACGCTGAAGGCGCGCGTCACCGCACTGATGCAGCGCTGCGGCTTTTCTGCCAAGGGCCTTTTTGTGATGGACGGCAGCAAACGCAGCGCGCACGCCAACGCTTACTTCACCGGTTTTGGCGCCGCCAAACGGGTGGTGTTTTACGACACGTTGTTGTCCAAGCTCAGCCCGGCTGAGGTGGATGCAGTGCTGGCACACGAGCTGGGGCACTTCAAGCACAAGCACGTGATCAAGCGCATCGTGGCGATGTTTGCCATGAGCCTGGGCGGCCTGGCACTGCTGGGCTGGCTGGCGCAGCAAAGCTGGTTTTACACCGGGCTGGGCGTGCTGCCCAATGGGCTCGGGCCGAACGACGCGCTGGCGCTGCTGCTGTTCATGCTGGCGCTGCCGGTGTTCACTTTTTTTATCTCGCCGCTGTTCGCGCAACTTTCGCGCAAGCATGAGTTTGAGGCTGACGCCTATGCAGTAGCGCAAACCAGCGGGCATGATTTGTCCACCGCGCTGCTCAAGCTGTACGAAGACAACGCCGCTACGCTGACACCCGACCCGGTCTATGTGTCTTTTTATTACTCGCACCCAGGTGCGTCCGAGCGGCTGGCGCGCATGACTGCTGCAGCCTGATGGGCAACGCAGCCGCACCCCAAACCGGGTTGATGCCCAAGTTGGTACCCGGCTTGATTGTGGCCAACTACGGCCGCCATTTTTTGGTGGAAGACACGGCTGGCGCGCGTCGCATCTGCCATTCACGTGGCAAAAAAAGTCAGGGCGTGGTGGGCGACCGGGTGCTCTGGCTGCCCTCAGAAGACGAGGGCACGATCGAAAAAATAGAGCCCAGGCGCAACCTGCTGTACCGCCAGGACGAGGTGCGCACCAAGCTGTTTGCGGCCAACCTGGACCAGGTGTTGATCTTGATGGCAGCCGAGCCCGAGTTTTCGACCAGCCAACTGTCACGCGCGCTGATCGCGGCTGAAGAGCAGCGCATCACCCCCCTCATCGCCATCAACAAACGCGACTTGACACTGCCGTTTGCGCGCGCCTGGGAGCGGCTGCAACCTTACCGTGACATGGGCTATGACGTGCTTGCACTGGCCCTGACAAGCGAATCACCGGCGGACACACAGGCCCTGTTACAACGCTTGAGCGGTAAGACAACCTTGGTGCTGGGCCCATCAGGAGCTGGCAAGAGCACGCTGATCAACCGGCTGATTCCGGCTGCGCTGGCGCAAACCGGTGAACTGTCGCAAGCGCTGAACACCGGCAAACACACGACCACCAGTACCACCTGGTATTGGGTGGACGCTGCCCACAGCACCGCGCTGCTAGACTCGCCCGGGTTTCAGGAATTTGGCCTGGCCCACATCGACCCGGCGCAATTGGCCGCCTATATGCCCGACCTGAAGCCGCACGTGGCGCAGTGCAAGTTTTATAACTGCAGCCATTTGCACGAGCCGGGGTGCGGCGTGATTTCAGCAGTCAAATCTGCCTCTGGTACAGACTCAATAAGCGCGAACAGATATCAAATTTATAGTGATTTGTATGCCCAACTGTCGCAGGCCAAGCGCTATTGAGACATTGCGGGACAGACCAAGAGTTACGCGCAGCGAACTTTGCTCTGTCCCCAACCGATTAAAGACATTGCGGGACAGACCAAGAGTTACGCGCAGCGAACCTTGCTCTGTCCCCAACTAATTAAAGACATTGGGGGACAGACCAAGAGTTACGCGCAGCGAACCTTGCTCTGTCCCCAACTAATTAAAGACATTGCGGGACAGACCAAGAGTTACGCGCAGCGAACTTTACTCTGTCCCCAACCGACGATCCCTCTACCCCAGCAACCGCGCCAGCGTCAACAAAGCCAGCATTACGACCCACATCACCACCGTGCGCCACACCAGGCCCACCACCACGGCCAGATGTGCCAGATCAGGGACCGAACGCTGCTGGGCAGGTGTGGCAGTGGCATCGCCTGGGGCTGGGTCGGCCTGCGCGGCGTGCAAATCGATGTTGACCGCGCCCTCAGTGGCCGCCAGCACCAGGCCGTCGTTGTCGGCATCGGCACGCCGCGCGTAACGCCGCCAACCGTCGATGGCTTCTTCAAAATTACCGACCACGGCAAAGCTGATGGCGGTGATGCGCGCCGGCAACCAGTCCACCTGCTGCCACACCCCGGCTGCGTGACTTTGCAAGGCGACACTGACGGTTTGGTAATGCGACTGGCTCTGGTGCCGCCAGTAACGCGCCACAAACTCGCTCAAGCGGTACAACACGGCGCCAGCGGGCCCCAAACCAAGCGCCGCCAGCACCGAAAACCACGCCAACACGCCAAACACGTGGCGATGTGCGGCCAGTACAGAAACCTCAATCACCTGACCAATCACCTGACTGCGCGGCAGCTCTTGAAGCTCCAGATGTTGCCAGTCAGCAAGCAAACGTCGAGCCAGCGCATCATCATCGTCTGCCAACGCGTCACGAATCTGGGTGAAGTGAAAACTGAACTGCCGGAAGCCCAGGGCGGCATACAACACCAAGGCGTTCCACAGCAACGCAACGGGCCATGCAACCCAGCGCTGTAGCAGCCAGTAAATTGTCAGTACCAGCAGGCTTGGCCCCCCCACGGCTGCGCTCCAGGCCAGCCAACCATGCACCCGCTGCCCGGCATCCAGGCTGCGCGAGCACCAGCGTACCCACGCACGCATGACCGCATGCACCGCGTTGCCACGCTGCAAAGGCCGCGCCTGTTCCAGCAGCAAGGCAAAAAGTATTGAGATAAAGCTCATGCCGGAATCATAGCGGCAGGGCCGGGGTTGACCTGGTTCAGGCCCTAAGAAAGCGGTAAAAGTTGCGCAACATACCGGCCGTGGCACCCCAGATAAAACGTTCGCCCTGCGCATCCGTGTAAGGCATCGACAGCCAATGGCGCAATACCCCCTGCCAGAGCACCTCGTGGTGACGGTGGTTCGCTGGGTTCATCAAAAATGCCAGGGGCACCTCAAAAATGTCCGAAACTTCATTTGAATTGGGCACCAGCGAAGCATCAGGCCGGACCAGCGCCACCACGGGAGTGACCTTGAACGATGACCCGGTGGTGTAGCTGGGCAAGAGCCCCAACACGTCGATGCAGTCACGGGTCAAACCGACTTCTTCAAACGCCTCGCGACATGCCGTAGCCGTGGCATCTGCGTCCTGTGCATCCATCTTGCCACCCGGAAAGGCGATCTGCCCCGCGTGAGTGGACAAATGCGCGGTGCGTTGTGTCAGCAGCACTGTCAAGACCTCTCGTTCGACGATCGGCATCAGCACAGCGGCGTGCATCAGCGGTCGATCCAGGAACTTCTTTTCTGCCACAAATTCTGGCTGCCATGGCGGCGGACGCAAAAAACGCTGGCGCAAATTGACTGGCATCAACGCATCGTCGATGACCGCCGACAAATGATGATCCACCTGAAGCACCGGCACCTGACGTGGGTCAACCAGTTGGGCAATGGATGGCTTCATGGTGACTATTAAAGCGCAAGCGGTTGGGGTCGCATGCTGGGGGCGTAAAAAAACCGCCAGTTGGAGGGCGGTTTTCTTGGGCAGGCGACCGGCTTATTCAGCCGCCGCCTTGCGTGCCGGCAGCTTTTCTTTGATACGTGCCGACTTGCCGCTGCGGTCGCGCAGGTAGTACAGCTTGGCCCGGCGCACGTCACCACGGCGCTTGACCTCAATGCTGGCAATCAGCGGGCTGTAGGTCTGGAAGGTGCGCTCGACACCCTCGCCGCTGGAGATTTTGCGCACCGTAAAACCGCTGTTCAAACCGCGGTTACGCTTGGCAATGACCACACCTTCGTAGGCCTGGATACGCTTGCGCGTGCCTTCAACCACGTTCAGGTTGACTACCACGGTGTCACCCGGACTGAAGTCGGGGATGGATTTGTTCAGACGAGCAATTTCTTCTTGCTCAAGGGTTTGGATCAGATTCATAAGGACCTCAAAAGATCGTGTCAGCACCAGCGCCCGGATTGACGCAGGCCAGAGCCATAAGGCCTGGCGGTCCAACAGAGGATCGAAAAGCGGCGCATTATAGCTGGCCCGTCAGAGCGGCCTCATCCGCAGGTGTCAAACAACCGCTTTGACGCGCCCGTTCGATCAGGTCTGGCCGCAGGCGCTGGGTCATCTGCAAACGCTGATCGCGACGCCAGCGTTCAATCTGCTGATGATGCCCCGACAGCAACACCTCGGGCACAGTGCGTCCCTGCCAAACTTCAGGTCGAGTGAAATGGGGGCAATCCAGCAAGCCGTCCAAGGCAACGTTAAAGCTGTCCTGCACATGGCTTTGCTGATCCCCTAAAACGCCCGGCTGCAATCTGGCAACCGCGTCCAGCAAGGCCTGCGCAGCAATCTCGCCACCCGACAGAACAAAGTCACCCAGACTGATCTGATGCGTGACATGGGCATCGATAAAGCGTTGATCCACGCCCTCATAACGACCACAGATCAGGATGGCACCAGCGCTTTGAGACCAACGCTCCACATCGTCGTGGGTCAGTGGCTTTCCGGTCGGAGAAAAAAGGATGACCGGCGCATCACCGCGTTGCGAGTGAATGGCCTGCACGCATTGCGCCAGCGGCTCGGCCATCATTACCATGCCCGGACCGCCGCCAAAGGGCCGATCATCGACACGCCGGTAAGCCCCTTCGGCAAAATCACGCGGATTACTCAGCCGAACATCGACCCAACCTGAGGCGAACGCACGACGGGTAATGCCCGACGTCAAAAACGGTTGAAACAGTTCCGGGAACAGGGTGACAACGTCAAAGCGCATCGCCGCAGTCTCAGTAGTCTGGCTGCCAATCAACCGTGATCCGGCGCGCGACCAGATCGACGTTATCTACAAACACCGCTACAAAAGGAATCATGCGCTCTTGCAACTTGCCGTCTTGCAAATACTCGATCACCAAAACCGTCTGGGCGCCCGTGGCCAGCAGTTCACGCACCTGCCCCAAAGCGACACCTTCACGATTGACAACCGACAACCCGATCACGTCGGTCCAGTAATACTCGTCCTGTTGCAGTGTGGGAAAACTGGACCGTGGCACATGTACAGATGCGCCACGCAGCGCCTCGGCCGCATTGCGGTCATCAATTTCCTGGGCACACGCTACCACCCCATCTGAATGGGACTTGGCCTGTTTGACCTTGAGCAAAAAGGTGCTTGCAGAAAACACCGAACCCTGGCCTGCCAGAACCAAAAACCAGCGCTTGGAAGAAAAAAGCGCCTGAGGATCGGCGCTGTAGGGCAGAACCTTGAACCATCCTTGGACGCCCCAGGCCTCGCCAATGCGCCCAACTTCAATGGCATCTGCCGGTAATTCAGCAGGCTCCAGGCCGGGCAGCATGACAACGAATCAGGCGGCTTTTTTGGCAGCTTGATCTACCAAGCGCTCCACCGTAGGAGAAGCCTGTGCGCCAACGCTCTTCCAATAGGTCAGGCGGTCTTGGGCAATGCGGATGCTTTCTTCATTGGCGGTAGCGATCGGGTTATAAAAACCGATGCGCTCGATAAAGCGGCCGTCACGGCGAGTACGCTTGTCAGCCACCACAATATTGAAAAACGGGCGAGCCTTGGCACCGCCACGGGCGAGTCGAATGACGACCATGATTTATCCTTTGGGAAGTAGCACAACCATGCCACGAAAAATTGAGCACAATGCCAGATGTTTGAGACACGCGACATGACCACCCGGTCAGCGACACATCAGACAGCCCGCCATTATACCGAGTCCACTGCCATGCCCATCCTGCGCCCCAGTCAACCCCAAGATATTGATCAGATCACCGCCATTTATGCGCACCATGTGCAAAACGGAACAGGCACATTTGAAATAACCCCGCCCACGGCGGCGGAGATGAGCCAACGTCGCGACGATGTGCTGGCCAAGCACTTGCCGTATCTGGTGGCGGTTGATGGCAAGCGTTTGCTGGGCTTTGCCTATTGCAACTGGTTCAAACCCCGGCCAGCGTATCGCTTCAGCGCCGAAGATTCCATTTACCTGGCACCTGATGCACACGGCAGGGGTCTGGGCTGCGCCTTGTTGGCCGAGTTGTGCCGCCAGGCAGAGTGCCGTGGCGTGCGAAAGTTGATTGCCGTTATTGGTGACTCTGCCAACCAGGCGTCCATCGGCGTGCATCGCAGCAACGGCTTTCAATCGGTGGGCGTACTGGCCTCATGCGGCTGGAAGTTTGGACGCTGGCTAGACGTGGTCATGATGGACAAGGCGTTGGGCGCAGGTGACACCTGCGCCCCCAATGTTTTTACGCCAACGGCTGATTAAAAAAACTGCGGGACAGATCTTTAGCTCTGTCCCCAACTGATTAAAAAACCTGCAAACTGACCCAATAAGCAATTGCAGCCACAAACGCACTGGCCGGGATGGTCAAAATCCAAGCCCAGACGATATTGCCAGCCACACCCCAGCGCACGCCGCTGGCGCGCCGCGTTGAACCGACACTCACGATGGCACCGGTGATGGTGTGCGTGGTGGATACGGGAATACCAAGGGCGGTAGCCAAAAACAGGGTCATCGCACCGCCGGTTTCGGCACAAAACCCCCCCATCGGCTTGAGTTTGGTGATTTTTTGCCCCATCGTCTTCACGATGCGCCAGCCGCCCAGCATGGTACCAATACCAATAGCCGAATAACAGACCACGATGACCCAAATGGGAGGAGAGCTCTCACCCGAGCCGGCGTAACCGGTTGCGATCAACAGCATCCAGATGATGCCAATCGTCTTTTGGGCATCGTTACCGCCATGCCCCAGACTGTAGGCGCCTGCCGATACCAGTTGCAGACGACGGAACCACTGGTCAATCTTTTGCGGACGAAACCCTTTGAGGGTCCAAGACACGAGGACCATCATGAGGGAACCCAGTACAAAACACAACAAAGGGGAAACAAAGATAAAAACCACGGTCTTCATGATGCCCGACACGATCAACGAAACAACACCCGCCTTGGCAATCGCAGCGCCAGCGATCCCGCCGATCAACGCATGTGAAGAACTGCTGGGAATGCCGTAGTACCAGGTGATGAAATCCCAGGTAATCGCGCCGATCAACGCACCAAACACCACGTGCGTATCGACGATGCCCGGCAACACAATCCCCTTGCCCACTGTGGTTGCGACACTCAAATGAAAAATGAAGATGGCTACAACGTTGAAAAAAGCGGCAAAAACGACCGCCTGCCCGGGCTTGAGGACGCCGGTCGAGACCACGGTGGCAATGGAATTGGCGGCATCATGAAAACCATTCATGAAATCAAACACGATCGCCATCAGCACCAGCACGACAACGATCCACAGGGCGGTTGGTACGGTTTGCATACTTCTGAAACTGCTGCTCAGGAATTCTCGAGGATCACGCCCTCAATCAGATTGGCAACGTCCTCACATTTGTCCGTGATGGTTTCCAGCAACTCGTAAATCGCTTTGAGTTTGATGACTTCGCGAACGTCGGGCTCTTCCCGAAACAACTTGCTCATGGCCGAGCGCATGACACGATCGGCATCGCTTTCGAGCTTGTCGATTTCGTCGCAGGTCTTGAGCGCCGCCTCTGCGGTGGAAGCCTCGGCAATTTTGCTCAGCAGCCTGACAGCATCACGCACCCGTTCGCAGCATTTCACGCTCAAATCGGTCAGACGGGAAATTGCATCGGTCATGTGATGAACGTCATAGAGCGCCATGGTTTCAGCAGAGTCCTGAATCAGGTCGGCCACGTCATCCATGGTATTGATCAGGCCATGAATTTGCTCGCGGTCGATCGGAGTGATGAAGGTCTTGTGCAGCGCCTTGTTCACCTCGTGCGTAACACGGTCCGCCGCACCCTCGGCCCGGTTGACCTGTTCATGAAATTTCTCACGCAATTCCGGGTCGCCATAATTGCTGACAAGGCTGGAAAACGCATGCGCAGCCACAACAATATGGTCGGCGTGCTGATTGAATAAAACAAAGAAATTGGTATCGCGCGGTAACAGTTTGCCAAAAAACACCTTGAACTCCTTGTCGGAAACACCTTGCCAACGGGTCTGGGCGCAGGGTCGCCGCAGTTTACCCTTGCCCCTGCCACGAACCAGACAAAAGGGCCCTGTAGTCTGAACCACAGGGCCCTTTTCAAAGCAAAGCTTGGTCTAGATCAATAACGGCTCACGCAGTCACTGTGGCCGCGGCATCGGTGTAGTCTTTGACCTTGTCAAAGTTCAGGTACTGGTAAATCTTGCCGCTGTCCGCCGCCAGGACACCCATGTCGGCCATGTATTCGGCTTTGGTCGGGATACGACCCAGCTTGGAACAAATTGCGGCCAGTTCGGCGCTGCCCAGATAAACAAAACTGTTCTTGCCCAGACGGTTGGGGAAGTTACGGGTCGAAGTGGAAAACACCGTAGCGCCCTCTTTGACCTGCGCCTGGTTACCCATGCACAAGCTGCAACCTGGCATCTCCATACGGGCACCAGCGCTCCCCAGCACGCCGTAATGGCCTTCTTCGCTGAGCTGCCTGGCGTCCATCTTGGTGGGTGGCGCCATCCATAGCTTGACCGGAATATCGCGCTTGTTTTCGAGCAACTTGGAGGCCGCCCGGAAGTGACCAATGTTGGTCATGCACGAACCAATGAACACCTCTTCGATCTTGGCACCGGCCACATCAGACAGGGTCTTCACGTCATCCGGGTCGTTCGGGCAGGCCACGATCGGCTCATGAATGTCAGCCAGATCAATCTCGATCACGCTGGCGTACTGCGCGTCCACATCGGCCTTGAGCAATTGCGGGTTCGCCAGCCAAGCCTCCATGGCTTTGATGCGGCGATTGATGGTGCGAACATCCTGGTAGCCGTTGGCAATCATCCATTTGAGCATGACGATATTGCTGTTCAGGTATTCAATGATCGGCTCTTTGTTCAATTGCACGGCACAACCCGCGGCACTGCGCTCGGCGGAAGCATCGCTGAGCTCAAACGCTTGCTCCACCTTCAGGTCTGGCAGGCCTTCGATTTCAACGATGCGGCCAGAGAAAACATTCTTCTTGCCTTGCTTGGACACCGTCAACTCTCCCGACTTGATGGCATACAACGGGATCGCATTGACCAGATCACGCAAGGTAATGCCAGGTTGCATCTTGCCTTTAAAGCGCACCAGTACACTCTCGGGCATGTCCAGCGGCATCACGCCCGTTGCTGCACCAAACGCCACCAGGCCAGAGCCGGCCGGGAAGCTGATGCCAATCGGAAAACGGGTGTGGCTGTCGCCGCCGGTACCGACGGTATCGGGCAACAGCATGCGGTTGAGCCAACTGTGAATGATGCCGTCACCCGGACGCAGCGCAATACCACCCCGGTTGCTCATGAACTCGGGCAACTCGTGGTGCATCTTGACATCGATCGGCTTGGGGTAAGCCGCCGTATGACAGAACGACTGCATCACCAGATCAGCACTGAAGCCCAGGCACGCCAGGTCTTTCAACTCGTCGCGCGTCATCGGTCCGGTGGTGTCCTGTGAGCCAACGCTGGTCATCCTGGGTTCGCAATACGTGCCCGGCAACACGCCTTGGTCTTCGGGCAGACCACAAGCACGGCCGACAATCTTTTGCGCCAGCGTGAAGCCCTTGCCCGTGGCCTTGGGGTTTTGCGGCAAGCGGAACAAAGTAGATACCGGCAAGCCCAGCGCCTCGCGCGCCTTGGCGGTCAGGCCCCGGCCAATAATCAAGGGAATGCGGCCCCCGGCGCGCACTTCGTCAAACAGCACGTCGCTCTTGAGTTTGAATTCGGCAATCACCTTGCCTTCTTTGAGCGCTTTGCCCTCATAG
>JAQTSL010000038.1 GCA_028711355.1 Rhodoferax sp. | reverse complement strand
GATCAGCAAGAGTTGCCCTGAAGTGAGCTCGGTCTATGGCAAGGCGGGAAGAGCCAATACCGCCACTGACCCGGCCCCGACCGAGATGTTTGAGACCGTGATCAACCTCAAGCCGGAATCTGAATGCCGCGCCGGCCTGACCATTGACAAACTGATTGCCGAGATGGACAGCGCCTTGCAGTTCCCCGGCGTCGCCAACAGTTGGACCATGCCGATCAAGGCGCGCATCGACATGCTGTCCACCGGCATACGCACGCCCATCGGCATCAAGGTGTTCGGCAAAGACCTGGACGAAATGGAAAAGCTGGCCAAGCAAATTGAGGCCGTGGTCAAAGCCGTGCCCGGCACCACCAGCGCCTTTGCCGAGCGCATCACTGGCGGTTTTTACCTCAACATCGAGCCCGACCGCGAACAGTTGGCGCGTTACGGCTTGAGCGTGGGTGACCTGCTGGACGTGGTGGGCACGGCGCTGGGTGGCGAAATGGTCACCACCACGGTGGAAGGGCGCGAGCGCTATGGTGTGACGGTGCGCTACCCGCGCGAGCTGCGCAGCGACCCGCAACAAATCGCCACCCAGGTGCTGGTGCCGACCATGATGGGTGCACAAATCCCGCTGGGCCAACTGGCCAAAGTGGTGGTGGCCAAGGGCGCACCCGGTATCCGCACCGAAAACGCGCTGCTGTCAGCGTATATCTTTGTTGACATCCGCGACCGTGACATTGGTGGCTATGTGCGCGATGCCAAAAAAGCGGTGGCCGAGCAGGTGACTTTTCCGCCAGGTTATTTCGTGACCTGGAGCGGCCAGTTTGAGTACATGGAGCGCGCCATCGAGAAGATGAAAGTGGTGATACCGGTCACGCTGCTGATCATCTTTTTGCTGCTGTACCTGAACTTTCGGCGCATCACCGAAACGCTGATTGTCATGCTCTCCGTGCCGTTTGCGCTGGTGGGTGGGGTCTGGCTGATGTGGTTTTTGAATTACAACCTGTCGGTGGCGGTGGCGGTAGGCTTTATCGCTTTGGCCGGCGTGGCGGCAGAAACCGGTGTGATCATGCTGATCTATCTTGACCATGCGTGGGAGGCCATCAAGGTGAAATGCCGCCAGGCCGGACGCGAACCCGGCGTGGCTGACTTGTATGAAGCCGTGATGGAAGGCGCAGTGGAACGCGTGCGCCCCAAGATGATGACGGTGGTGGCCATCATGGCCGGCCTGCTGCCGATCATGTGGGGCACCGGCACGGGTTCAGAAGTGATGAGCCGCATCGCCGCGCCGATGGTCGGCGGCATGATGTCGAGCACTGTGCTGACGCTGGCGGTGATTCCGGCGATCTACGCGCTGGTCAAGCAGTGGCGGCTGGGGAGAGGGTTGGAGGGGCAACAGGCGCAAGCGTTTTAGGCCAAAAACTCATAAAAGTCTGCGCTGCAACGACGCATCATTGAGCGGCCGCAGGCGGGCGTAGTCCAGCAACTCTGTCAGCCGTGCGCCTTTGGCCTGCCACTCAAGCACCACGTTCTCTGCCAGCAGCACGTAATGCCAAGGTGGACTGCCGCGTTGCTCTGCGGTCAGACTATTGATGCGGCCACACCAGGCCAGTGCGGCTTTGAGCTTGCGCTGCACATTGGGGTGAATGGTTTGCTGCTCGGCTTTGGTTTCCACCAGATACACCGCAGCCGCCGTGCGCAGCAGAAAATCTGGCGAGTAAAACGCTGGCAGGCCATCGTCTTTGACGTAGCGTAAGCGGGCAAAGGTGTGGCGGTTTTCGCTGATCTTGCAAAATGCCAGCACCTGCGTGTCAGCCTGCGCCCAGTGGATGAATGCGCGCTCCAGCCCGCCATTGCGCGCGGGCCAGGCGAGGCGGGTGTAAATGCACTTGGAGACTTCGACCGAATTGGATGCACGCATCATCAGTTTGGGCACCTCCGACAAGGTGCGCAAATGCACTTCGGTCTGGCCCGTGACGTGCTTTTGCTCAGATTCGCGCAGCGCCACGGCAAACACCTTGGTGATATGGTCCACCACCGGTTGCAGCAGCAACACGCGCCAGTTTTCTTCCTCCAATGGGTTGAAGGTCGCGTCAAACAGCTGCGTCCAGATGTAGTCGTCCAGCCAGCCGGTCAACTCTGCCGTATTCACTTGCAGATACGGTTTCGCCAAGTGTGTGGCGACCTTGTTGCTTTTGGACAGGGGCTCGCTCAGTGCCTGGCTGATGCGGCGCGTCAGGCGCGACAGATACTCGTTGTAGCCGCCGACGTTCATCACCGCGCCATCGACCCGGTAGTCACCAAACAGGGTGGCGCTTTGCAGGTCTTGTGAGATGAAAGTATCGCCCTTGCCCAGCAGCCCGGTGAGCTGCTCGACAGACATCGCGGTGAAAGCGGGCAGGGCGGTGAGGTCCAGTGCATGGTGGTCGCGCACTTCGTTCGCCTCTTGCAGAATGAACGGAATGCCGAAGTCAAAAGCCTCGTAACCCTCGCGCAATTCGGCGGCGATGACGTCGCCGGTCGCACTCGTGTCGTCCATGTCGTCACCCGTCGTGCCCGCCAGGCCCTCGGCAATCAGCTCGTCATAAAACGACTGAAAGGCCGGGTGCTCCACGATGGACAGCACATCCAGCAAACTGCCGGGCTCCTGGCCGGCGTTGATGCGTTCGCGGTTTTCACGTTTGAGGTCGGTGTATTCGTCGTCGCGCCACATCAGGCGCAGGCCGCGTCCAATGGTCTGCTCCAGCAGAATCTGCGCCTGAGACGAGCGTAGCGGCACGATCACGCAGATGTTGTTCACGTCAAAACCCTCGCGCAGCATCAGCACGCTGACGATCACACGGGGGCTGGCGTGGTGGTCCACGCTGAACAAGCGCTCACGCACCGGTGCCCAGTCTTTCTCGCCCAGCTCGGCTTTTTTGCCCGAGTCAATCGTCATCACCTCATCCTCGCGCAGCCCCTCCTGGTCTTGCAAAAACACCGCCACCAGTGGTGATACCGTGGTGTCTTCGCACACCACCAGCATTTTTGGGTAGCGCGTTGGGTCGAGCGCGGCAAAGTCAGTTTCCAGCTTGCGTAGTTTTTTCAAACCGGCCCGCAGCATCACCCGCTGGCCTTCGCTCAAGATAGGGTTACCGTCATCGTCGCGTTCGGCTTTGAACTCCAATGGCAGCGCGCCAATTTCTTTGCGCCGGTCCAGCACCAGCGACTTGACCAGCCCGGCGCGCATGGCGCTTTTCAAATCAAAGTCGGTGATGATGTGCGGAAAGTAAAGTTTGCGCTTGGTTTTGCCCGCGCCCACATCGTTGTAGGGCGTGGCCGAAAAATCCATCTGCACAAAGCGGCGGCCTTTGCTGGCGGCAATTTTTGACAGGCTTTTTTGCCACTCCACCTCGGTGCTTTCGCCCTCGCGTTTGAATTCATGAATGTGGTGTGCCTCGTCGTTGAACACCATCAGTTCAGGCAAGCCAGCCAGAAACTCCAGCACGTTGCCGCGTGCGTAGCGCCGATCCAGCACGTCCAGGCTATTGCCGGTGGCACGGCCAGGCGTGAGGGGCAACACGGCATCAATGACCTGTTGTGGTTCCAGCGGCGCGCCCAGCGCTTGCACGTCTTCCACCTCATCCAAGGCATCGCCCTCATTGAGCAGATGCCAATTGGTGATGGCAATCATGCCGTTGCCGGTGGCTTTCAGGCCAATCTCGGTCTTGCTGCAGACGTTGCCGCGCACAAAGGCAAACACGGCGTCGCGGTAGGCGTCGGGCATGAACAGATCGGCAAACTGCGCGATATCCGATTTGGCGAAGTCACGCGACCCATTGCCGTTTTCAATCAGCTTGCCGCAAAAGGCATCCAGCAAGCGCTCGTAAACAATCAGCCCCGGCGCCACTATCAGAAAGAAGCGCGTAAAGCGGGCATCGTCGATACCTTCCGCCAGCGCTGCCGTTTTGTTGAGCAACTGCCAGATCATCAAAGCCTGCAGCACCCAGGTCTTGCCGGTACCGGTGGCCATCTTGAAGCAGTATTTCGGGTGCGCGTGTTTGGCCTGCGCTACCTCGTTCAGGCGCGTGCCGGACAGCAGCGCGTCGGGCGCACAGGCGCGGTACAGGTCGACCAGCGTCCAGTGGGTCTGGTCTGCTTTGTCAAGACTCAGCACTTCGTGCGCGACGATGGCGTTCAGAATCGCCTGCTTTTGCCCAGCGTGAAAGTTCAGCCCGCCTCTAGCCAGAACCATGTCTTCCCCAAACCACCACAGCAGCAGTTCGGCCGTGGTGGGTGTCACCAGTTCCAGAATGTCGGCAGCGCCGGATTCGAGGCCCAGGCAGAGCTGGTTGGTTTTGGCGGTGAGGGCGGTGGAGAGGGCGAGCTGGTTGTTTTCGGATTGGGGCATGGTGATGTGTTTCAAAAATGGGGATGCGTGTGAAAATATGGTCGATGTCAGAGCTGATCCAACCACCGCGCACACCTTGGGGTAACTTCCCCGACGTGCTGATCCACGCCAGTGAGTCGGCGGTGAAACAGCATCCGGCTTACAAGGCGGCCAAGGCTGGGGACGGGAATGCAGCCATCGTCCTGGTGAGCGCCACGATGAATGCGGCGATTAATCAATCTTTGACAACACTGATGGCGGGTCATCAGCCAACGCTGGTCAGTGCGCACGCGTTCGAGCGTGGCGCGGTCAATGCCATTCCAGAAATCTTTGCAGATTTGCTCCACAAGGTACTGGATTGGCCGGTGGATACCGACATTTATCAAACCAACGTGGTGTTCCACACTGGTGCGGATGGGTTTTCCAGATTGGCGAGACAAGCCCGATTTGCGGGCAGCGTGACCCCTGGTACTGAGTACGTTCTGGTGGATGATTTTGTGGGCATGGGCGGCACGCTGGCCAATTTCAAGGGCTACATCGAATCCCAAGGCGGCAAGGTACTTGCGGCAGTATCCTTGACCGGCAAGCCCCATTCCGCCAAACTGGCACTGTCGCCCGAGCGCTTGCATGAATTGAGGAGCAAACATGGAACAGAACTTGAAAACTGGTGGATCAAACGATTCGCTCACGCCTTCGACGCGCTTACTGAATCAGAAGCTCGGTACCTTGCGCACACCGAGAGAGCTGACACCATCCGAGAGCGCATTGCTGCTGCAGAGTAAACGAGAGTTGGCCGCATTGGCCCGCGCCACGCCGACCAAGTTGCCCGCGCTGGCGGTGTGATTTGGCCTGAAACCAGATCGGTTTTTGCATCGATCAGCACGACTATTTGCTCATAATAATGTAGCTGATTACGCAGGGCAGACGGGCGTTTAAGTGCTTTTTCTCTTGAATCAGCATTCAAGCCACAGCCACCGTCACCACCACTTCCGCCTCAAACCCAAACACGTCGACTACCCGCACGCACACCTTGCGCGGGCCATCTTTGCTTGGCGTAGTGACCACCGCCTGCGTCACGACCCGCAGCGCATCAGCATCATTGGCGGTATTGCCCCGGTAGTCCTGCCAGACCGAGCGAAATACCTTGCCGTCATAGTCCGGGTCCACCGCCCAGTATTCGATCAGCGCTAGCGGCTCCTGGTTGGCAATGGCTTGCAGCTTGACGCGGTTGGCATCGTCCAGGTTGATGGCTTCGGGTGACAGCAGCACGTAGTTCTTGAGCTTGACGGTCAACGCTTCTTGCGCAGCACCACCCTGCGCGTTGGCGACTGCCTTGCGCTCGATCGGGTGGATCGTCAAATACTGCAGCGAAGAAAACCGCACCTGCCCACGCAGCTTGTCGATGCCGCCTTTTTTCTTGAGCCGGTCCATCAGGTCGGGCGGAATCACCAGCACTTCCAGCCGCGAGTCGTTCAGTGCGGTGATGGTTTCGCCAATGGAAGGCTCAAAGTTCCAGCCAAGCACCACGACACGGTCCCAGCCGCCCATCAGGTTGTCGCGTTGGGCAATCGCCTTCTTTAAAGTGGCCGCGCCGGTGAGCTTGTTGGGCGAGTCGGCCAGCACCAAGGTCTTGCTGCCCTTGCGGCTCCCCGCGCCGCTGATGGCTATGCTGGCAATCTGCCCCAGGTTGCGCTGCGGGTTGACGTCGGGCGGCAGTGGCAGCGCACCATAGAGCGAAAGCACGATGGTGGACAGGTCGCCAATGCGAAAGTCGCGCCCCAGCATGGCCTTGGCTGCCTCCACCTGGTAGTCACCGATGGCCTGGTACAGGAAGGGCTTGGCCTCCAGATCAATCAGGCGCTTGCGCATGATCATGCAGGCGGGTTTGCCGAGGTCGGTGGTGATCCAGCGGCGGCCGAGTTTTTCGGCGACGGCGGCAGTGGTGCCGGAGCCGCCGTTGAAGTCGGCTACAAGACCACCGTTGGCACAAGACGCAGTAATAATGCGCTGCAGCAACTTTTCAGGCTTTTGGGTTGCGTATAGCAACCCCCGCTCTTTGCCCACATCCAGCCACACATCTTTACAACGCACCCCATTGGGATTCATATACCACTTGCGAAGTGGGACTTTGTTTGCAGCGACAACCAGCGTTCCGTCTGTAATCCATTGCTGTGCGGTTTCAATAGGCATGCTGTAACCTCTTGAAGGCGTTTTCTCGCCATACCCGAGGTTGTAGCGATAGCCGCCTCCGCCGGGGTTATCACATGGTCCTAATTGATAACGGCCGCGCCCATCTGTGTATTTGTAAATTTGGTCAGCGTTATCCGTATAAGGTTGAAAAACGTCCTCCCAATAAATGCCCCCTACCCTTTTTCGATAGAAAAATAGTGTGTCGTGGGATTTGATAAATTTTTTGTTTTTGTCAGAGGTGTCACCAACTGATGCTTGCCAGATGATTTCATTTACAAAGCTTGATCTGCCAAAAACTTCATCCAACACCAGCTTCACGTAATGCCCCACATGCCAATCCAGATGTACATAAATCGAGCCGGTGTCCGTCAGCAGTTCGCGCATCAAAATCAGCCGGGGCGTGATCATGGTCAGGTAGGAGGCGGTGCCGTCGCTCCAGGTGTCGGAGTAGGCGAACTGCTCAATGACGGTGGGCTTTTGCTCCAGCTCCATGCCCCGGTAGCGTGACCTTGGTGCGGTAGTCGGCCTTGCTGTCAAACGGCGGGTCGATGTAAATCAAATCCACTTTGCCGCGCAAGGATGGCGTGGTGTCGTCGCCTGCCAGCAGCGCCGCCATCGCCAGCAGGTTGTCGCCGTAAATCAGGCGGTTGGTCCAGGGTTGCCCTTCGACGGTGCCGGCGTCGCCCAGCATCGGCTGCGGGCTTTCAATCAGGCTGGTCTGACCGGGCGCAAACACCTCGCGTTGCACCGCGCGCTTTTGCGCTGTCACCCAATCCTGCACCGCGCTGTCTTTGGCGGGCAGCACCACCTCACGGGTTTGCAACGACACGCGATGGCGACTCTCGATGCCCTCCAGGATTCTTTCGGCCTCTTTGCGTCCGTTGGCAACGATTTCAGGGAGTTGTTCGAGCAGAGATTTAGGCATGGGGCGTGTTGTTGGCGGCACATCAGCCATAGAACAAGCGATATGCCTAGTTCAATCGAAAGTTCAACAAAGTATTCAATCAATAATACAACACGAAGTTTAATAATTACGCTACCGAAATTTAATTTTCGGGGCATGAATAACAAGCTCGAATTTTCCCAGCGGCTGCAAGCTGCGATGGTGGCCGCCGGTCTGGAACCCCGTCCCGGGGTACTGCTGAACCAGTTCAACGCCAATTACTGGGGCCGCTCGGTGAGCTTTCAGGCCGTGTCTCGATGGCTACGGGGTGAAGCCATTCCCGAGCAGGACAAGCTTTTGGTATTGGCGGGCATCCTCAAGATTGAGCCCGAGGTGCTGCGCTTTGGCGAGGCGGTGCGGCAATCGGTGCAGCAGCATCGCAAGCGCTGGGACGAAGGCGTGGGCTACCTGGAGCGCGAAACTTTCGATGCCTTCCTCAAGCTGCCCGCCCCCCAGCGCAAGATCATCCGCGAAGTGATCCTGACTTTCGCCAAGGTGCATGGCGACGCTGTGGTGCCGGATACGCCGGGCAAGGATTGACTGACGATCAGTCACTGCGTTCCTAGCGGCTACTCAATGGCTGCAAAGGGCCAGTTGCTGTCGTTCCTGAGTGTCAGCTTTAGAGAATGCGCTCATCATCAGCCGATGATTCGACACAGCTAATATCAATGCCACGTGATGCAGCGTAGTGCAGCGGGATTTCAGGTTTGATAATCTCGACACTCGATGCTCACGCGGATTTTTTCCAACGGCATCGCAACCGCGCAAGCCTTGACCATGGACCAATTCGACCCCGACGACACCGAAGCAGTCAGAGAGCTTGTTGCAGCGCTCCGGATCAACGCGATCACGCCTCAGATCAGCAAGATCAGAGAAGAGCATCCGGACCTGATTCGATTGCTGGGTCCACAGCATCCGGTCAAGGCTGCGGCTGCGTTTGCGGGTCTTCTCACTCAGCCAAACCTGCAAAGCAATTGCCTTCGGCTGGAAGCGCTTGTGCATCTGTGTGTCGCCGAGTGCCACGGACGCAAGACGCCTCCTGCCTCCACGGTGGGACAGGCTTTCCGCTTGATTGGCAATGGTCGATGTGGACTGGGCGAGGATCCCGCCGAGGACGTGTTTGTCTCCAACGTGATGTCTGAACGCGGAAACTTCCGAGTCCTTGATGGGATTTGGGAGAGCGGTGGGTTCTTCCTTCAGCGTATCGTCAACATGATCGCGCGGATGCCAGACGAGCCGCCATTTCAGCAATTCACCGCTTGCGTGTACGCACTGCTGAGGCTGACTGATGCTGTATGTGGGCGCGCTGGCCTGCAGCGAAACCAGAGGGGCAACGCGCAGCCCGAGTCGACGGTCCCAGCGAAGCTGTTGGGCCAGATGCCGACGATTCGCCGCTTGGTGCGCTTCAGCGTAATCGAACTGCAAGAGCTGGGCATTGATCCGGTGCACCTTTCCCCCTTCATATTCGACCCGGATCAGCGCCATGATCTCAGGGGCGAGACTATTGCCCACACATCGTTGGAACGTAGGCCCCTGGCCTGGGACGACGACGAACTCGTCGTTCTCCTTCCCACAGCAATAAGCGCCACAGTTAGGCGTGTATTCGTCGAGCGTTTTGGCTCTGGGCCGAACGAGTCCGTGTGTGCTTCGGAGCTCGCTCGGGATTACGGGGAACTCTTTGCTCGCACCCCCTTGCTGGGAGATCAAGCGGGAGCGCCGGTTCGCTTCATGCCATCGGAACACGGGTGGTTCGCATCGTTAAGTTGGGAGGTCGATCGCGGCCGCCATCTTCAGTTGTTGTTCTTCGTCGATCCCCTGCATGGGTTCGAGGACGAAGGCTTGGCTGGTGCCTTCAGCGCCTTCGGTGCGTTGGCCGACCCCATTGATGAAGCCATAGAGCCGGCCTATCAGCGCGCGCGGGGCTTGCCCGACTTTCGGGACGGGCTCACATTGCTCGTCGGATGCGGCATCGGGCGGAACGTTTCTCTGTGGTTGAACAACACGCAACGCGACGGTTGGAGGCTTGAAACTATCAGCGCACCGGACTTCTGGACGCTGAGCTGGGCCCCGAATATGAAGCCGCTGCATCTGTGGCGCATCTTCGGCGCGCAGGACGCTCTTGCTGAGCGAGGCCTCGGGCTGCACAACGTCAACGGCCTGCTCAATCTTGTCGCGTGGTCGCGTCAATTGGCTGGACATCTCGTCCCGCACGCTGATGTGCCTGTCGACTGGGACGGCGCCGGACAACTGATGATCGAACAGAACAGTCTGCTCGAATTGCGCGCCGAGGTTGCCAGCACCTGGGACGTTCACGCAGAAAAGGACCAACAGGGAAAGTGGTGGCCTGTGCGGCGGGCGGAGCTTCCACTCCTACCCAGGGGCTCGCTGGAGCCCGTCTATGCTATTGACCGCGGCGGTCGCCCGCGCTTTGCCATTTGCCCCACCCGCAAGCGTACATGGTGGACCGAACTGGTGCTGCCAGCAGATGTGGACGGAGAACTTGGTCATCAGCGTTGGAAGATGATCACCACGTGGCTCGGCAGAGCGGCTCCCGTGATTGACGCCTGTGTCTCAAATCTTCCCGACGGGGTGATTCTGTGGAGGTGCTGCTTCGAAGCGGACGCTGCAAGTATCGACCCCGCGGCGGCGCCCTTGGATCTCGCGGAGGCACGGGATACTGTGCAACTTGCGTGCGATGTACCTGCTCGGGTCATCGAACTCAGGTTCAAATCTCAGTTCAGCCAGGCACTATTTCATGCAGAGAATATCGCCGAGCAGGCGCTCATCGACGCCTTGCTGGCCGGAGCGATCCAGCTCGCGGACCAGCCTCCTTCGTCAAAGATGTTGGAGGCAATCAAGCGCGAAATCGTTCCTGATGTCCATGCGCGCCAGTCCCATGCGTTCGTGGCGCAAACCTTCCGCGACCACATCGGCGCTTTGCACGACGCCCACCCCACGACGATCAGCAAATACGACGACGCTTACATAAAGATCGGCCTGGGGTGGCGGGTCCGTACCCGCGAAGAGGGCGGAGAGGTTGTTGGCAAGGATGCCTGCATCGACTTCCTTAATCGACTTGTTTCAAACCTTGAAGACGAACTGTGCCAATCCCTGAAGAGGTTCAACCGCCGACACCTTGTCGAGGCGCTGCTGTCGAACTACGAGCAGGCTGCCGCCCAAAGGGACTGGTGGCGGCGTACCGCTTCAGCCCAGCTAGCGCTTCACTCGGACAAGGCCGCGGTGCTGGAGGTCATGGCCCGCAATGAGTACAAGCTCAATGGAGTTTCCCAATCCACGCGCATCGTGATCGAGGCGGCAGTGTGCGAGTCGCCCTCAATTGGCGGTTTCCCACCAGGCGACTTGGACCTGACCCGATTGATGGCGCTCGCGTCGACTCTCTTCGCCGTTGGGGGCTGGTCTGACAGCATCCGCTGGGACGTGATGACGCCGCGCCTGATCATCCGCCCGTTGGGGGACGTCCACGTCCACGCGGATTTCTTCGATCTCGTGGTTGATCCCTTCGCGAAGGCGGCGAGCGATCAGCGCTTCCAGGATGCCGCCTCAAGCTACGGGAGCAACCTCGAGGAACCCGCAGGGATTCTCACTGAGGAGATTGAAGGGTTGCAGGAATTTTCGACCGCGTGGGAAGCTGAGTTCGGCGTGCCGCTCGATACCATGCGCCGATATCTTGATGAACTGGAAGACCGCGGGATTGAAGCGCAGCAATCTGTATTCCCCATGCGCAAGAGCGAGCTCGCTGCCTTGATGGGCGGCGCCGCGGCGGCGCACACCATTGCTGAACTTCTCCTCTTAGAACACCGGGGGGCATGGCGGACCGTGCCCGATGGCTATCGACCCGTCGACAGGCACCCCTGGCGATTTCGTCGTCGCCTGAGCGCCCTTCGCCGACCGCTGATGCAGGTCGATGAGGACGCCGACCCGATGATCCTCGTGTGCCCCGGACTGATAAGGGAAGCTTTTGGCTATACCGTCTCGAACTACTACCGGGGCGACTACCCTGACTGGCAACTCGGCGCCGCCATGCTGGCTTGGCGCGGACGTAGCCGGGCCAAGCTTGGTCTGGAGTTCAACGCCCAGGTGGCGGCCACCTTGAAAAACCTCGGATGGCTTGTCGAGTGCGAGATCAAGCCCACCAAGCTACTGCGTCAAGGTCTTGATCGCAACTACGGCGACATCGACGTTCTCGCGTGGGACCCAGCCAGGGGCCGCATCCTGATCATTGAGTGCAAGGATGTTCAGTACAAGAAGACTCCTGGGGAAATCGCAGAGCAGCTCTCAGATTTCCGTGGAGAGATGATGAGTAACGGCAAACCCGATTTGCTTAAGAAACACCTTGATCGGGTCACTGTCGTGGAGCAACGCGCAGATGATGCTTGCGGATTCATCGGCATGCCGAAGGGAAGCCGAATCGAAAGTCATCTGGTATTCAAGAATCCCGTGCCGATGCAGTTCGTGCAGAGTCTGGCGGGCCAAGTCCGCATTTCGCTCTTCGCTGATCTTGCCGGTTTGTGATCGTCGGGCCGACTCTGCCCGGAAAAGCTATCGGTGAGACCCGCAAAGCCCACCTGATGGGGGGGGCATACGGCTGCGCTCCGCGAGGACCGCGATGAAACAAGAGACAAGTTCCGTGCGGACATCAACGAGGCCGCCCAAGCATCCCATCCCGATGTCAGCTTCGGGGCGACTCTACCGTACGTTCAAAGGTCGTTTATGGGTCGATTTCAGTCCCTCCAACACAAACCGCGCCTCCAACGCATTCAGCAGCTCAAACGTATCCACAAACGGCACCCCAAAGTGCTGATAAACGACAGTGGGGGCTAGGAATTTACAGCAAGCAGCCGCAGCTTGCCTGGCTGCACGCCCAGCAGGCGCCCAGCATCGCGCAGCAGCAGTCGGCCGCTCAGGGTCTCGGTCAGCACGGCGCGGGCAAAGCGTTTGCTGTTCTTGACGCTGGCATTGCGGTAAAAGTTGCCACCGCCACCGGGTTTGTTTCGGAAGGCGGCCAGTTCGGCCTGGTAGTGTTGCCAATAGGTGGCGTGATCCACCAGGCCCAGGTCCAGCGCGCGGCGCATGACGACGAGGCGGCTGACATGAAAGCGCTGGGCCAGTTCGGCCAGGCGCTCGCGCAGGCTGGCGGTGCTGGCAGTCCACAGAGGGGTGAACACGTCATGCGGGGCCAGAAACTCACCGGCCACGGCGTTGCAGAACATTTCTTCATGCCGGGCGTTGCCCGGGCTGGCGTTGGATATGCCGCTGCTGCCTACCCACAGATGGGCAAGTTCGTGCATCAGGGTGAACAGGCGTGCGGCCGGGGCATCGGCGCTGTTGATGAATACGAGGGGGGCTAGTGCATGGCTGATGGCAAAGCCTCTGAACTCAGCCACGTCCAGCGGGCGGTGCGTGTTGTTGCCAACGATGCCACTGCGCATGATGAGGATGCCAGCAGCCTCTGCTGCATCGACCAGTTGGCGGGAATAGACTTCCCAGTTGCGCTGGCCGGTCTCTACGTCAATGCCCAGCACGGCCCGCATGTCAGCGACCACCGCTCGCACCGGGGCATCCGTTGCAAAGCGCGCCACAAAGGGCAGGGGCTGCGCGTCCTGGTCATGCTGGTGATCCAGATACCAGGCCTGCCGTTGTAGCGACAGGCGGATGGTGTCCAGCAAATCGAGGCTCGGGCGCGGCACAGGGGCGCCGCCCACGGTGCGCAGGTCGGGCAGGGGCAGGTTTTCAGCGGGTGGTTCCGCCAGAAACAGGTAGCCAAACGGCGCGTGCAGGGCCTGAGCCAGTTTCTGCGCCTGAATAAATGTGGGTTGGCTTTCGCCCGCTTCCCAACGGATCAGTTGGTCTGGCGAAAGGCTGGCGGCGTGGGCGGCATCACTCACGTCCAGCCCACCGCGCTCACGCATCCAGCGCAAGATGTTGGGATTGATGTGGGCCTTGGCAGACATGGCGCGAGTCTGAACCAAGGGCGCTTTCCTCAAGCTCCCAGCCTCAGCGCAAACTCATCCGAGAAATCATCCTGACCTTCGCCAAGGTGCATGGCGAGCCTGCTGCACCTGGCAGGACATCATAATTCTGCGGTACAGAATCCAATACACAGATTACAATCCACCCATGATTCGCTCTTTCACTTGTGCTGACACTGAGGCTTTATTTCACAGCCTGGCAGTGGCCCGGTTCAAAAATATCGAGCGTGTAGCGCGACGCAAGTTGCTGCAACTCAGCGCAGCCACTGAAATCAACAGTTTGCGCATCCCGCCGGGCAACATGCTGGAAGTGCTTAAAAATGACCGAAAAGGCCAACACAGCATCCGCATCAATGACCAATGGCGCATCTGTTTTGTCTGGCATGACGACGGTGCGTACCGCGTGGAAATTGTCGATTACCACTGATATTTGATTTTGGAGTCCAACCATGACAGACAGCTTGCTTGACGAAATTCACCCCGGTGAAATCCTGCTCGAAGAGTTCATGAAACCCATGGGGATTACTGCGCGACAACTCTCAAGCGACATGGATGTGCCGCCGAGTCGCATCAGCGACATCGTCAATGGCGCCCGCCCCATCACGGCTGATACGGCTTTGCGTCTGGGGCTGTTTTTCAGCATGGAGCCACGCTACTGGCTGAATCTGCAAACCGAGTACGACATGCGTACCATCACCAGGCAGACACTTGACAAGATCGCCCCGCGCATTCGTGTCTATCAGGCCGCAGCTTGACCGCCACGCTGCTGACTGCCTGCTATTTCCATCACGCCCGTGGTGTGGTCGACGGCTGGCGGCACCGTCATGTAGCCGCAAAAAAATCCCGCAAGGTGCGTGCTGTTTCCTGTGGTAACTCCTCGGGAATAAAGTGGCCGGCAGCCAGGACTTGGCCGCTGACCACGCCCGCGCATTGCGCCTGCCAGAGTGCCACCGGTTGGAACATTTTGTGCACGACGCCGCGCTCGCCCCACAGCACCAGCGTATCGCAGGCAATCTTCTGGCCCTGTGAGCGGCTCTGGCGGTCGTGTTCCAGGTCAATGCCGGCACTGGCGCGGTAGTCTTCGCACACGGCGTGAATGGTCTCTGGTTGGCAAAAGCAGCGTTCGTACTCGGCCAGCGCCGCCGGTTCGATATGGTCCATGCCACCGGTGCCCCAGCCACCGAGCTTGTGGTGCAGGTAAGCCAGTGAGTTGCCGCCAATCATCAGCTCGGGTAGCGGCGCCGGCTGGATCAGGTGAAACCAGTGGTAGTAGGCGCGGGCGAATTCGAAATCAGTGGCGTCGTACATGTCCAGCGTCGGCGCAATGTCGATCACGCACAACCGGCTTACCCGCGCCGGGTGATCCAGCGCCAACCGGTGCGCGACACGGCCGCCGCGGTCATGGCCGCAGACGCCAAAACGGTCCAGGCCCAGCACATCCATCAGCGCCACCATGTCCTGGGCCATGGCGCGTTTGCTGTAGTTGCTGTGGTCGGCCAATCCCGGGTATTTGCTGGAGTCGCCGTAGCCGCGCAGGTCCGGCAGCACCAGATAAAAGTCATTCACCAGGTGCTGCGCCACCCGCTGCCACAGGGCGTGCGTTTGCGGAAAACCGTGCAACAGCAGCAGCGCCGGGCGCTTGCCGGGCGCGCCGCGTGAGACACGGGCAAAAAGCTGCACGCCATTGACCTCAAAGCGGCGGGGCGCGAAATCTTCAAACCAGTTCATGGTGTGGCCTCGAGCCCAGTGCGGGTTGGCCAGCGCACAGTGTGCGCCACGGCTTGTGAGTAGGTATGCATGGTCGGTTTTGTCAGATCATTTGGGGCAGGGACTCAGCCAGGAAATCATAGACCGCCCGGATGCGTTGGCTGGTGCGGATCTCGCGGTGCACCGCCAGCCACATCGGAAGCGGTGGAATTTTGAGCTGGCCCGCAAGCACCTGCACCACGTCAGGGTCGCTGCGCGCAACGTAATCGGCCATGAAACCCACCCCCAGACCGGCCCGAACGGCCTGCCACTGCACAATGAAATCGTCGCTGCGCAGCACAAACGCATCGCGCGTGATGGGCAACCCCAGCGCTGCAAAGCCTTGCAGGATCGTCTTGTCGGTGTCGCTGCCGATCAATTCGTGCTGCAACAGGTCGCTGGGCTGGCGCAAGGGGCGCTGGCGCGCCAGGTAGTTTCGGTGGGCATAAACACCCAATGCCACCTCGCCGATTTTCCTGGCTACCAGCGTGCTCTGCTGTGGGCGCAGCATACGCACCGCAATATCGGCCTCGCGGCGCAGCAGGTTGCTGACCTGGTTGCTCGACACCAGCTCGATCTGGATGCCGGGCAGACTCATGTGCATCTGCGCCAGCACCGGCGGCAGCAGGTGCACCGCCACCGGTACGCTGGCGGTGATGCGCACGCTGCCGCTGGTCTGCGTTTGTGCGCCGGCCAGTGTGCGTGCCAACTGGTTGGCGCCGGCTTCCATGCTGCGCGCCGCAGCGGCCAGTTGGAGCGCCGTGGCGGTGGGTACCAGACCGCGACCGGTGCGCTCGAACAAAACGCAGCCGAGCTGACTCTCCAGCTCGGTGATGTGCCGTCCCAGTGTCGGCTGGCTGCTCTTGATGACGCGTGCCGCGCCGAGCAGGCTGCCCTGATCGAGTGCCGCCAGAAATGAGCGGATCAAACGCCAGTCAAAGTCGCGCTGCAATGAGTCGGTCATGTCGTGTTATTCAATCATGAGAGTCTGTTATGGACATTTATGCAATTGTGGCGCAAGCGATGGCCTTGCACAATCTCCCCATTGGTTCAACAGGCGGAGAATTTCATGACATTGACGGTATTGATTCTGGGCGCACGCGGTCGCTTTGGCCTGGCCGCGGCCCGCGCCTTTTTGCAAGCGGGTTGGCGCGTGCTCGGGCAACTCCGCCCCGGCGCCGTGGCCCCCACCATGCCCGGCGTCGAGTGGCTGGGCGTTGACCTGAGCGACACCCGGGCGCTGGTCGATGCTGCCCGCGGCGCCGTCGTGGTGCTGCATGCCGCCAACCCGGCCTATACCAACCAGGCCTGGCGCACCCAGGCACCGGCGCTGATGGAGGCGGCGATTGCGGTGACGCGTGTCCTGAACGCCACCTTGATGCTGCCGGGCAACGTCTACAACTTCGGCGCTGACATGCCCGCCGTGCTGCTTGAGGACACCGCGCAGTTGCCAAGTACCGAAAAAGGTCGCATCCGGGTTGATCTGGAAAGGCAGTTGCAGCGCAGTGGTGTGCGCGCCGTGGTAATTCGCGCCGGTGACTTTTTCGGCAGCGGCCGGGGCAACTGGTTTGACCAGGTCATCGTCAAGGACATTCAAAAAGGTAAATTCACCTACCCGGCTGAGCCCGGGATAACC
>JAQTSL010000320.1 GCA_028711355.1 Rhodoferax sp. | reverse complement strand
GCATGTCAAGGTGTATGACGATGTCAGCTACACCGCCTTTCTGGTGCCCGGCCTGGCCATGATGAGTTTGCTGCAAAACGCCTTTGCCAACAGCTCGTCGTCGCTGATTGCCAGCAAGGTCATGGGTAACATGGTGTTTTTGCTGCTCACCCCGCTGTCGGCCTGGCACTGGTTTGTGGCCTACGTGGGCGCGGCCGTTGTGCGCGGCTGGGTGGTCGGGCTGGGCGTGCTGGCGGTATCGCTGGTCTATGCCGTACCGCCGCTGACGCAACCTTTGTGGGTGATCATCTTTGCCTTGCTCGGCGCCACGCTGATGGGGGCGCTGGGTGTGGTGGCTGGTTTGTGGTCTGAAAAGTTCGACCATCTGGCGGCGTTCCAGAACTTTGCCGTGATGCCGATGACTTTTTTGAGCGGTGTGTTTTATTCGATTCACTCACTGCCGCCGTTCTGGCAGACGGTGAGCCATTTCAACCCGTTTTTTTACATGATCGACGGCTTTCGCTACGGTTTTTTTGGCGTGAGCGATGTCTCACCGTGGCTGAGCCTGAGTGTGGTGGCTGTGACGACGGTGGCAGTCAGCATTTGGGCTCTGACCCTGCTGCGCATCGGATACAAGATCCGCTCCTGAGATTGCTGACGACACAACTTATCTGAAAAGAAAACCATGAACGCGGAAATTATCAAAAACCTGATCGCAGATGGCCTGCCTTGTACTCACCTCGAACTCGACGGCGACGGCCACCATTGGTATGCCGTGGTGGTATCTGCCGAATTTGAAGGCAAGCGCGCGATTCCCCGGCACCAGCGGGTCTATGCCACCTTGGGCGACAAGATGCAAACTGGCGAGGTGCACGCGCTTTCGATCAAGGCCTTTACCCCGGCGGAATGGGCCGCGCAAGCCGTTTGATGCCATGGACAAACTGATCATTCGCGGTGGTCATGCGCTGCACGGCGAGGTGCTGGTCTCTGGGGCCAAAAATGCGGCCTTGCCCGAGCTGTGCGCTGCCTTGCTGACCAACGAGCCCGTCACTTTTCACAACGTGCCGCGCCTGAAAGACGTGGCCACCATGCGCACTTTGCTGGAGCACATGGGTGTGCGCACCGAGACCTACGGGGAACGCGGTGGCATGCGCTTTCACGCGGCCGATCCGATCAAACCTGAAGCGCCTTATGAGCTGGTGAAAACCATGCGTGCGTCGGTGCTGGCGCTGGGCCCGCTGCTGGCGCGCTTTGGTCAAGCCAAGGTGTCGTTGCCGGGCGGCTGCGCCATTGGCTCGCGCCCGGTGGATCAGCACATCAAAGGCCTGATCGCCATGGGGGCCGAGATTGCGGTCGAGCATGGCTACATGGTGGCCAAGTTGCCCGCAGGTCGCTCCCGTTTAATAGGCGCACGCATCGCCACCGACATGGTCACCGTCACGGGTACCGAAAATTTTTTGATGGCCGCCGCGCTGGCCGAAGGCCAAACCATCCTAGAAAACGCCGCGCAAGAGCCCGAGATTCCTGACCTGGCCGAGATGCTGATCAGCATGGGCGCGCAGATCGAAGGCCACGGCACCAGTCGCATCCGTATTCAGGGCGTTGAAAAGCTGCATGGCTGCACGCACCAGGTGGTGGCCGATCGTATTGAGGCGGGCACTTTTTTGTGTGCGGTAGCGGCCACTGGCGGCGACGTGGTGTTGCGCCATGGCCGGATTGACCATCTGGAGGCAGTGGTTGAAAAGCTGCGTGATGCCGGTGTCACGGTGACCCGGGTAGAAGACGGCATCCGCGTGCAGTCGGGCGGGGCGGCGCAGCTCAAGGCGCAGAGCTTTCGTACCACCGAATACCCAGGCTTTCCGACCGACATGCAGGCGCAGTTCATGGCGCTCAACGCGGTGGCGCAGGGCACCGCCAAGGTGACCGAAACCATTTTTGAAAACCGCTTCATGCACGTCAACGAGCTGGTGCGGCTGGGCGCCAACATCCAGATCGACGGCAAAGTGGCGCTGGTGGAAGGCGCGTCGCAGCTTTCGGGTGCCACCGTCATGGCGACCGACTTGCGCGCGTCGGCCAGTTTGGTCATTGCCGGGCTGGTGGCGCAGGGCGAAACGCGGGTGGACCGCATCTACCATCTGGACCGTGGCTATGACCAGATGGAAGCCAAGTTGCGCGGCTTGGGTGCCGACATTGAACGCTTGAAGTAAGTCTTGCACGAATTCAAATTGTTATATGTTTAATAGCTGCTCACGCTTATTTCATAAGGGCTAGAGGCCAAAATGATCACTATCGCATTGCCCAAGGGGCGGATCTTTGAAGAAACCCTGCCGTTGCTTAAAGCCGCTGGCATTGAGGTGCTGGAAGACCCCGAAAAATCCCGCAAACTGATTCTGACCACCAACCTGCCTGATGTGCGTGTGCTGGTGGTGCGCGCCACTGATGTACCGACCTACGTGCAATACGGCGGCGCCGACATGGGCATCACTGGCAAAGACACGTTGCTCGAACATGGTAGTGATGGCTTATATCAGCCGCTGGACCTGCAAATTGCCAAGTGCCGCATCAGCGTGGCGGTGCGATCCGACTTTGACTACCAAAGCGCCGTCAAAAAAGGTTCACGCTTGAAGGTGGCGACCAAATACGTGGCGATCTCGCGCGATTTTTTTGCCAGCAAAGGCGTGCACGTCGATCTGATCAAACTCTACGGCAGCATGGAACTGGCGCCGCTGGTCGGCCTGGCCGATGCCATCGTTGACCTGGTTTCTACCGGCAACACGCTTAAGGCCAACCACCTGGTCGAGGTCGAGCACATCATGGACATCAGCTCGCGCTTGGTGGTCAATCAAGCCGCGCTCAAGCTTAAACAGGGCCCGATTCGCCGCATCATTGATGCGTTTACGGCAGCGGTTGGGTAAATCGCCGTTCAAACCGATGCTTGCACCCGCAGCGAGCGCCGTGCGGCCAGATGAAAAAAAATCAATAGTCCGAGCTAATACCTTCAGCACCAAATCTCTACCTTCGATGACAATCCAGAGTTAACGCCATCGAAGGAGACAATAATTGCAGCACACCACGCTTGCGCCACGAATTTACCCGTCCAAACCAGACGATGTTTACCTATTTGGAACCTGCCTGATCGACCAATTTGTACCGCAAGCCGGCCTGGATGCGGTGCGCTTGCTGGAGCGCGAAGGCATCCGCGTGCATTTTCCTGATCAGCAGACCTGTTGTGGTCAACCCGCGCACAGCAGCGGCTACCCGGACGAATCGCGGGCGGTAGCGCTGCAGCAGTTGAACCTGTTTTCCGAACCCTGGCCGGTGGTGGTGCCCTCCGGGTCGTGCGCCGGCATGATGCGCACGCATTACCCGCACCTGTTCGCGGGCGATCCGGCGCTGCATGCCAGGGCAGTGGACTTGTCCGAACGCATTTTTGAACTGACCGAATTTTTGGTGAATGTGGTGCACTTTCAGCGCCAAGACACCGGACCCGACTGTACAGTTGCGCTGCACACCTCGTGTCATGCACGGCGCCAGATGGGGGTGCACGACACCAGCGTGGCGTTGCTCGGGACGCTGGCGCACGTCAAGGTGGTGGAGCAGGCGCGGATTGAAGAATGCTGTGGTTTTGGTGGTACTTTCGCTTTGCTGCACCCGGAGATATCTGAGGCCATCGTCACTGACAAGGTGGCCGCCATTGTGGCGACGGGTGCTTGCAATGTGGTCAGTGCCGACTGTGGCTGCCTGTTGAACATCACAGGGCGCGCTGCCAAACAGGACGAACTGGCGGGGCGTACCGATCCCAGTTTGCGCGGCGAGCACTTGGCCAGTTTTGTCTGGCACCGCACGCAGGATGTTGCCGGAGCCAAATCATGAGCCAAGTTTTGAGCCCGCGCGATCGTATTCTGGGTCGTTTGCGCGCGGCGCCGGTCGCCTCGGCGTCCGTGCTGCCCGACGTTGCTGGCTGGTGTTTTGCCCACCGAAGTTCTGAGAACCGGGTGCAACGTGTGGCGCGCTTGCGTCAGGCATTGGAGGCGG
>JAQTSL010000037.1 GCA_028711355.1 Rhodoferax sp. | reverse complement strand
GCACGACTGACGTCACCGGTGCCATTGAGCTGCCCGAAGGCAAAGAAATGGTGATGCCGGGCGACAATGTGTCAATCACCGTCAAGCTGATTGCCCCGATCGCCATGGAAGAAGGCCTGCGCTTTGCGATTCGCGAAGGTGGCCGTACCGTCGGTGCCGGTGTGGTGGCCAAGGTGATAGCCTGATATTTTGCGGGACAGACCAAAGCTACACGCAGTGAGTCAGCTCTGTCCGAAACTTAGTAAATTGTTTGGGGGACAGACCAAAGCTACACGCAGTGAGCGTGCTCTGTCCTCAACTGATTAGAAAGAAACAAGATGGCAACCAAACAAAAAATCCGCATTCGCCTCAAGGCGTTCGATTACAAGCTGATCGACCAGTCCGCTGCCGAAATCGTTGACACCGCCAAACGTACTGGCGCCATTGTCAAGGGACCGGTTCCACTGCCGACCCGCATGAAGCGTTTTGATATTTTGCGTTCACCGCACGTCAACAAGACCAGCCGTGACCAGTTTGAAATTCGCACGCACCAGCGTTTGATGGACATTGTCGATCCGACCGACAAGACGGTGGATGCTTTGATGAAGCTTGACCTGCCTGCCGGTGTTGATGTCGAAATCAAATTGCAGTGATTGAATGTGTTTTACCCAACACGAAAGGTGGGCAAAACAATTTGAATTGTGGTCGCAGTTTGTTTTGCTAGCAAGCTGTGGCTATAATCACAGGCTCTTCAGTCAAGGCTGGCTTTGGTTGAAGAGTTTTATTAACAGTCTCTCACAGCACAACGTGTGCAGCCAATTGAAGTTGCACCGGTGAGAGTTACGGAGAAAACAATGAGTCTGAGCAATCACTTAGGGTTGCTGGGGCGCAAGGTGGGCATGATGCGTCTGTTCACCGATGACGGGAATGCTGTTCCTGTCACGGTGGTGGATGTGTCAAACAACCGAGTGACCCAGGTCAAAACCCAGGAGAACGATGGCTACGTTGCCTTGCAGGTAACGTTTGGTGCGAAGAAAGCGTCGCGCGTCAACAAGCCAACCGCTGGGCACCTCGCCAAGGCGGGTGTCGAAGCCGGTGAAATCATCCAGGAGTTCCGCGTCACCGCTGAAACTGCTGCCCAATATCCGTCGGGTAGCAATGTGCCCGTTAACGCAGTGTTTGCGGCCGGTCAAAAAGTGGATGTTCAAGGGACCACCATTGGCAAGGGTTTTGCGGGCACGATCAAACGCCACCACATGAAGTCCCAGCGCGCATCGCACGGTAACAGCCGTTCGCACAATGTGCCGGGTTCGATTGGTATGGCGCAGGATCCGGGTCGCGTGTTTCCGGGCAAGCGCATGACGGGTCATCTGGGTGACGACGTAGTCACCACGCAAAATTTGGACATCGTCCGGGTCGATGAAGCGCGTCAGCTCTTGATGATCAAGGGCGCCATTCCGGGTTCGGCCGGCGGTTTTGTCACGGTTCGTCCGGCGGTCAAGGCTGTGGTACAAGCTAAAGGAGCGAACTGATGCAGATCGAACTCCTCAATGATCAAGGTCAGGTCGCGTCCAAGCTGGATGTACCTGAAGCTGTGTTTGGACGCGCTTACAACGAAGACCTGGTGCACCAGGTCGTTGTCGCGTTCCAGGCCAATGCCCGTCAAGGCACTCGCGCTCAAAAAGACCGCGAGCAAGTGCGTCACTCGACCAAAAAACCGTTTAAGCAAAAGGGGACCGGTCGTGCCCGTGCTGGCATGACGTCGTCGCCGCTATGGCGTGGCGGCGGTCGGATTTTTCCGAATATGCCTGACGAAAATTTTACCCAAAAGATCAACAAAAAGATGTACCGCGCTGGTATGGCGTCGATCTTCTCGCAGTTGGCGCGTGAAGGTCGTCTGGCGGTGGTGGATTCATTGACAGTTGAGTCACCCAAGACCAAGGAGCTGGCAGCCAAGTTCAAGGCCATGAACCTTGACTCGGTGCTGCTGATTGCCGATGAGGTTGACGAAAACCTCTACCTTGCATCGCGCAACCTGGTCAATGTGTTGGTGGTTGAGCCGCGTTACGCAGATCCGTTGTCGCTGGTGCACTACCGCAAGGTGCTGGTGACCAAGGCGGCCATGAGCCAACTGCAGGAGATGTTCGCATGAGCCACGGAACCCAAACTAAAAAATTCGATGAAGGTCGTCTAATGCAGGTGCTGGTTGCGCCGATCGTGTCTGAAAAAGCCACGGCGGTTGCAGAAAAAAGCAATGCAGTGACCTTCAAGGTGCTGCAAGATGCCACCAAATATGAAATCAAGGCCGCAGTGGAATTGATGTTCAAGGTGGAAGTCAAGGGCGTATCGGTGGTGAATACCAAGGGCAAAAGCAAGCGCTTTGGCAAATCAATGGGGCGTCGCGACAATGTTCGCAAAGCCTACGTGATGCTCAAGCCGGGCCAGGAAATCAACCTTGGCGGGGAGGCTGCGTAATCATGGCTGTGATCAAAATGAAACCTACTTCACCTGGCCGTCGTGGCGTGGTGAAGATCTCGCGCGAAACCTTGCACAAGGGTGCGCCGCATGCAGCGCTGCTGGAGCCGCAATTCCAGCAAGCCGGTCGCAACAACAACGGCCACATCACTACCCGTCATAAGGGCGGTGGTCACAAACATCACTATCGCGTGGTCGATTTCTTGCGCAACAAAGACGGCATCGCCGCCAAAGTTGAACGTATTGAATACGACCCCAACCGTTCGGCACACATTGCCCTGGTTTGTTACGCAGACGGCGAGCGTCGCTACATCATCGCTCCGCGCGGCCTTGAGGTTGGCGCGTCGATCATGAGTGGTGCAGAAGCCCCGATCCGTGTTGGCAATACCTTGCCAGTGCGTAACATTCCGGTGGGCTCGGTGGTGCACTGCATTGAACTCCAGGTGGGCAAGGGTGCCCAGGTGGTTCGTTCTGCGGGTGCTTCTGCCACGCTGCTGGCGCGTGAGGGAACCTACGCCCAGGTGCGTATGCGTTCGGGCGAAGTGCGCAAGATTCATATTGACTGCCGGGCCACACTGGGCCAGGTTGCCAACGAAGAACACAGCCTGCGCCAACTTGGCAAGGCCGGTGCCACACGCTGGCGCGGCATCCGCCCGACCGTTCGCGGTGTGGTGATGAACCCGGTTGATCACCCGCACGGTGGGGGTGAAGGAAAGACCGGTGAAGGTCGTCATCCAGTCGATCCTTGGGGTAATCTGACCAAGGGATACCGTACCCGTAACAACAAGCGCACGCAGGTCATGATCGTGTCGCGTCGCAAGAAGTAAGGGGCAGGAACAATGACTCGTTCTCTCAAAAAAGGTCCGTTCGTTGACCAGCATCTGGTAGCTAAAACCGAAAAGGCGGTAGCTTCCAAAGATAAAAAGCCGATCAAGACCTGGTCGCGTCGCTCTATGGTGTTGCCCGATTTCATCGGGTTGACCATCGCCGTGCATAACGGCAAGCAGCACGTTCCGGTCTATATCACTGACCAAATGGTAGGCCACAAGTTGGGTGAGTTTGCGCTCACGCGCACTTTCAAGGGCCACCCTGCCGACAAAAAAGTCGTCAAGAAATAAGAGGTGACCATGGAAACACGTGCAACCCTTCGTGGCGTCCGTTTGTCGGTGGACAAAGGACGTCTGGTCGCGGATCTGATCCGTGGCAAAAAGGTCGATCAGGCCCTGAACATATTGCAATTCACGCAGAAAAAAGCTGCTGGAATCATCAAGAAGGTTTTGGAGTCCGCCATCGCCAATGCTGAACATAACGACGGTGCTGATATCGACGAATTGAAGGTGAAAACCATCTACGTCGAACAAGGTGCTTCGCTGCGGCGTTTCACGGCCCGCGCCAAAGGTCGTGGCAATCAAATCAGAAAACCCACGTGCCATGTGTACGTGACGGTTGGTAACTGAAAAAGGCCAGGAAGATATGGGACAAAAAATCCATCCAACCGGTTTTCGTCTGGCGATCAGTCGTAACTGGTCGTCGCGCTGGTATGCCAGTGACCGCGACTTCGCCGGTATGCTTGCCGAAGACATCAAGGTGCGAGAGTACCTCAAAGCCAAGCTGAAAAATGCGTCGGTCTCGCGTGTTCTGATCGAACGCCCGGCCAAAAATGCGCGCATCACCATTTTCTCGGCACGTCCGGGCGTGGTGATTGGCAAAAAAGGCGAAGACATCGAAAACCTCAAGCGCGACCTCGGTCGTCAATTGGGTGTGCCAGTGGCGGTCAACATCGAAGAAGTGCGCAAGCCCGAAATTGATGCCAAGCTGATCGCTGATTCGATCACCCAGCAGCTTGAAAAGCGCATCATGTTCCGTCGCGCCATGAAGCGCGCCATGCAAAACGCCATGCGTCTGGGTGCCCTAGGCATCAAGATCATGTCGTCGGGCCGCCTGAACGGTATCGAAATTGCCCGTTGTGAGTGGTACCGCGAAGGTCGCGTGCCGTTGCATACACTGCGCGCTGACATTGACTATGGCACGTCTGAAGCCAAGACCACTTACGGCATCATCGGTGTCAAGGTCTGGGTCTATAAGGGCGATACCCTGGGCCGCAATGATCTACCGGTTGCAGAAACACCGCGCCCGGATGACGAGCGTCGGCCGCGTGGACCGCGTCGTGATGCACGCCCCGGCGCAGACCGTCCGGCTCCGCGTGGTGTCCGTCGCCCAATGGGTACCAACAGTGCTCCCTCTGACGGGAGCGACAAACCTGCAGAAGCCCTTGGTGCTGATGCCAACAAACCCGCCGTTAAGCGCGTCCGCAAGGTAGGCGCGCCAGTTTCTGCCGCCAGCACGAGCGCTGTGACAACTGACGGCAAAGGAGAATAACCATGTTGCAACCCGCTCGTCGCAAGTATCGTAAAGAGCAAAAAGGCCGCAACACCGGTGTCGCAACCCGCGGCAGTTCGGTCGCGTTTGGTGACTTCGGTCTTAAGTGCATTGACCGCGGCCGTTTGACGGCACGCCAGATTGAAGCCGCACGTCGTGCAGTATCGCGTCACGTCAAGCGTGGCGGCCGGATTTGGATTCGCGTGTTTCCTGATAAACCCATTTCCCAAAAGCCCGCCGAGGTGCGGATGGGTAATGGTAAAGGTAACCCCGAGTACTACGTGGCCGAAATTCAACCTGGCAAGATTGTGTTCGAGATTGTTGGCGTGACCGAAGAATTGGCGCGCGAGGCGTTTCGCCTTGCCGCTGCCAAGTTGCCGCTGCGCACCACGTTTGTGGCCCGCATGATCGGCCAGTAATCAGGAGCTATTGATATGAAAACGACTGAATTACGTAAAAAAGACGTGGCTGGTCTGCAACTGGAAGTCAAAGCGCTGCAAAAAGCCCATTTTGGCCTGCGCATGCAAAAAGCCACACAACAACTCAACAACACCGGCACACTGCGCATTGCGCGCCGTGATATCGCTCGCGCCAAGACCATTCTGGTTGAAAAGCTTGCGGTTGGCCAGTCCGCCAAATAAGGAGCGATTAATGACGGAAGCTAAAACATCCCTCAAACGCACCTTGGTTGGCAAGGTGGTTAGTGACAAGCGTGCCAAAACGGTCACAGTGTTGATCGAACGGCGCGTCAAGCACGAGCTCTATGGCAAGATCGTTGGCAAGTCAAGCAAATACCACGCCCATGATGAAAAGGGCGAATACAGGCTGGGTGACCTGATTGAAATCACCGAAAGTCGGCCGATTTCCAAGACCAAGAACTGGGTGGCAACCCGGTTGGTTCAAAAGGCTGCGCTGGTTTAATCAGTTGGGGTCAGAGCACGTTGCTGCGCAAGTGGTCTGACCCGCAAGTCTTATCAGTTGGGGTCAGAGCACGTTGCTGCGCAAGTGATCTGACCCACAAGTCTTATCAGTTGGGGTCAGAGCACGTTGCTGCGCAAGTGATCTGACCCACAAGTCTCTAAAATGGCTCACAATGTGGGCCGTTTTTGTTTATGTTTCCCCCTTTTATTCAGGAGCTACAAATGATCAAGATTGGTGACACTTTGCCGGCAGCGACGTTGTTTGAATATTCAGAGGTTGAAGGCGGTGGTTGCAGCCTTGGGCCCAACCCGGTGGATGTGGTGGCGGCCAGCGCTGGCAAGACCATTGCCCTGTTCGCACTGCCCGGCGCTTTCACCCCCACTTGTTCTGCCAAGCACGTGCCAGGCTACGTGGAGCATCATGCCGCGCTCAAAGCTGCAGGTGTGGACGAAGTCTGGTGCGTTAGCGTCAACGATGCCTTTGTGATGGGCGCTTGGGCGCGCGACCAAAAGACTGCGGGCAAGGTTCGCATGCTCGGAGATGGTGACGCCGTATTCGCCAAAGCAACGGGTTTGACACTGGATCTGACCGGCAAAGGCATGGGTCTGCGCAGTACGCGTTATTCCATGTTGGTCAAGAACGGCAAGGTGACCTCACTCAATATCGAGGCACCGGGCAAGTTTGAGGTGAGCGACGCTGGGACGATGCTGGCCCAAGCCAAGGCAACTGATTAATTCTTACAGCGTGACCTTGAGGTAGTGTGCTCCGGCAATCGGATTGTGGTAGTACGGCGGGATTTCGACAAACCCCAGGTCCTCATAAAGGGCTCGGGCGCATTCCATGTCACTGAGGGTGTCCAGCAACACACAGTCGTAACCTGCCTTGCGCGCCGCATCCAGTATTGCCTCTGCCAGCATGCGCCCCAAGCCTGAACCCCTGACGTCAGGCTGCACGTACAGCCGTTTCATTTCGCTTGCGTTGGGGTAATCGACAGAGTCCATCGGCCGCAGCGCGCAGCAACCCACCCATCGACCGCCAGCTAGCGCACCCAGCAACGCGCCGCGCGGCGCGGCGTATTCTCCTGGCAAGTAAGCCAGTTCGGTGTCAAAGTCCTGGAAACACAGACTGACGTTCAGGCTGTGGGCATACTCTTCAAACAGGCTGCGCACACCCTGCATATCGCCAGAATCGGCAAGGTTGACGAGAGTGACGTGATCGGTAGGCATCTGCTGGCTTTGAATCAAGTTGAATCGGTGCAGTGTCTCAGCAGGATCAAGACTCCAGCCACACGACCCCGCCGCCTACCAGCAGGCCACAGACAACAAAAACGGTCAGCGCCAAGACCCGTTGGCGGGGGCTGTCATCGGACTCCACCGCTTCAAATTCAAGCTGTTTGTCACCTGTGATCATTGGTTTAACAAGGTTGTCGCGACGTCGAGTGACATAAAAAATAATAGCAGACAAATGAAGAGTCATAAGCGCTAGCAGTACAAATTTACCAATATTTTTGTGATAAAAAGTGGCCAAACCAACCCAATCTGAAGGTGCATAGCGCGTCAATGGACCGGCCGCAGAAATTTCGTCGTCACTCAGCATACCGGAGTTTACTTGTAGCAGTAGAAAAACCAGCATGGCCAGCACCGACAGTGCGCCCATGGGGTTGTGTCCAACGCCTGCAGTCGCTTCAGCGCGGCCTGTCAGGTAACGCAAAACGCCTTGCGGGCCGCGTATGAAGCTTGCAAAACGAGACCAATGTCCACCCGCAAAGCCCCAGACAAGGCGAAACAATAGCAAGCTGAGAACGCTGTAACCCAACCTGAAGTGCCACTGCATGGCCGCACCCCCTAGCTGCGCCGTGATGACCAAACCAAGCACGCAGGACACCAAGGCCCAATGGAAAAAACGCGTGGGTGCGTCCCAGACCCGAACCGTATAAAGCATGGATTCCCCTCAAAACCAGTGGATATTTGAAACTCAATAGACTGCGCCGCCTCCTCACTCAACTCGTTTTTATTGGAATCTTATGAAAAAAATCATTGCTCTGTGCGCCACTGGTCTTGCTTTGACATTGGCTTTGCCCGTATCGGCACAATTTGCCAAACCAGAAGATGCGATCAAGTATCGCAAAAATGCGTTGTTCGTGATGCAGCAAAATTTCGGCCGGGTTGCGGGCATGGCGGCTGGCAAGATCGCCTTCGATCCGAAGGTCGCCGCTGAGAGCGCTGCCAGCGCTGAATTCGTCTCCAAATTGCCCTGGGCGGGTTTTGGCCCGGGTACCGACAAGGGTGAGACCAAGGCCAAACCCGAGATTTGGTCTGACAAAGCCAAGTTTGACGACAACGCGGGCAAGATGCAAGCTGAAATGACCAAGCTTGCTGCCGCTGCAAAGTCTGGCAACCTGGACGCCATCAAGACCGCTGTCAACAGTACCGGCGGTACCTGCAAATCGTGTCACGACGATTTCCGCGCCAAATAAACTGCTGGTGGCGCGCTGCCCGCATTGCTCGCCTTGCGGGCAGGTTGGGTACCATTGGGCCTTCAATCATTGTGAAGACTGAGGGTTTGTGATGCAGCGACGTTTATTCTTGTGGAGTGGTTTGCCTGCTGTGACAGCGTTGTGCCACTTCAGCGCCCATGCGCTATCGTTGGCCGACCTGAGCAACACACAGGCAGCCCAAGGCCTGCGTGCCGCGCTGGAGCGCGGTGCACGTGCTGCTGTCTCAGAGTTGGGACGCCCCGATGGCTTCATGGGCAACGAGTTGGTCCGCATTGCGTTGCCAAACTATTTGCAAGATGTCTCTTCTTTGCTGCATACGCTGGGCCAGGGCGACCGGCTTGATGCGTTGGTGGCCACCATGAACCAAGCGGCCGAGGCGGCCGTGCCGCTGGCCAGGGAGATGCTGGTGGGGGCGGTCAAGTCGATCAATGTGCAGGATGCCAAAGCGATTCTCACCGGTGGTGAAACAGCAGTCACACAGTTTTTTGTCGATCGTACCCGTAACCCGCTGAGCGAAAAATTTTTGCCGATCGTGCGCCGCACCACCGCGCGTGCGCAGTTGGCTGAGCAGTACAACCAGATCGCCAGCAAAGCGTCGGGGCTGGGTTTGCTCAAGGGTGAGGTCGTCAGCATCGAGCGATATGTCACCTCCAAAGCGCTGGACGGTCTTTATTTCATGATTGGCGAGGAAGAAAAAAAGATTCGGCGCGATCCGGTAGGAACCGGCAGCGCGCTGCTCAAAAAAGTATTTGGTGCGCTTCAATAACGTGATCGACGCAAGCCAAGTGGTGTGACTTGAAAAAGTCATAATCGCGTCTGTTGCCAGAGCCCGGCAACTGTCAGCAATTTGTTGGGTAACGCGGTGCACCATCTTTCAACGACATGAACAACGGCATTTTCATCATCGCCCATGCGCCACTCGCGAATGCCCTGCGCCAGTGCGTGCTGCACGTCTTTCCCGACGCCGATACCTCGCTGGCGGTGCTGGATGTTCAACCCAACGTGTCGTCCGAAGAAACCTTGCGTGCGGCGCGCATGGTGGTTGAAATGCTCGGCAAAAAGAAGCTGCTGGTGTTGACCGATCTGTTCGGCGCTACCCCCTGTAATATTGCGCAAAAGATGGTGGATGGTATTGATTCACGCCTGGTTGCTGGCGTGAATCTACCAATGCTGCTGCGTGCCGTGACCTATCGCCATGAGCCACTGGACGCTTTGGTGGCGCGTGCTGTAGCGGGGGGTACCCAAGGTGTCATGCAAGTGGCCGTGACGGCGCCGCAGAACCAACAACGCAAGCCCAATGATCAAGACCACTACGACCATCAGCAATAAGTTGGGCCTGCATGCCCGGGCGTCGGCCAAGCTGACCAAGCTGGCTGGCGGTTTTGCGTGTGAGGTGTGGATGTCGCGTGGCGAGCGGCGCATCAATGCCAAAAGCATCATGGGTGTGATGATGCTCGCTGCCGGCCAAGGGGTTCAGGTTGAGTTGGAAACCAGTGGGCCGGGTGAACAAGAGGCTATGCAGGCCTTGTTGGCATTGATTGACGACAAATTTGGTGAGGGCCAATAAGGTGTTGCTCGAGTTGCTGAAGAGGCTGCGCCCAGCATGACTTTCTCCATTCATGGTCTGCCGGTAGCCCGGGGCATTGCGATTGGGCGTGCCGTGCTGGTGGCCTCCAGCCGGCTGGATGTAGCGCACTATTTCATCGAACCGTCACAGGTGGTGGCCGAACTCAACCGGGTGCGCGACGGTCGCGACGCGGTGATTGCCGAGATTCACCGGTTGCAGGAAAACATTGCCCACATGGGGCCCAAGGAGACACCGCATGAGCTGGCGGCGCTGCTGGAAGTTCACCTGATGCTGCTGCAGGATGAGGAACTGGAAGGCGGGGTGCGCCACTGGATCAAGGACCGCCTCTACAACGCCGAATGGGCGTTGACCAGCCAACTGGAGGTGATAGCACGCCAATTTGACGAGATGCAGGACGAGTACTTGCGCGAGCGCAAGGCCGATCTGGAACAAATTACCGAACGCATTTTGCGCGCCATGCGCGGTGTTTCGTCGCCACTGGTACAACCGCTGGGGCGACCCGGGCGCAAGGCAGCGCAACCGGAGTTGCTACTGGACGATACGGTCGATGCACCACTGATTCTGGTGGCGCACGATCTGTCGCCAGCCGATATGCTGCAGTTCAAGCAAAGCGTCTTTGCCGGGTTCATTACCGACGTCGGTGGCAAGACCTCGCATACCGCGATCGTGGCGCGCAGCCTGGACATCCCGGCGGTGGTGGGTGCGCGCCTGGCCAGCCAATTGTTGCGCCAGGACGACTGGGTTATTGTTGACGGTGACGCCGGCGTGGTGGTGGTTGATCCGTCGCCAATCATTTTGGCCGAATACGGATTTCGGCAACGCCAGGAGGAACTAGCGCGCGGACGCCTGGCACGACTGCTGCATACGCCTGCGGTTACGCTGGACGGACAGGCAGTCGAGCTGCTGGCCAACATTGAGATGCCTGATGACGCTGCCCCCGCTGTGCAGGCTGGTGCGATGGGGGTGGGCCTGTTTCGCAGTGAATTTTTGTTCATGGGACGGCACGGCAAGCTGCCCAACGAAGACGAACAATACTTGGCCTACCGTCGAGCAGTTGAAGGAATGCGGGGGCTGCCGGTCACGATTCGTACCGTTGATATTGGTGCCGACAAGCCGCTGGATGAATCAAGCCGCGACTTTGCTCACCTGAACCCGGCGCTGGGGCTGCGCGCGATTCGCTGGAGCCTGACCGAACCGGCCATGTTCCTGACCCAATTGCGTGCCATTTTGCGAGCCGCCGCCCATGGCCCGGTGCAGATGTTGATTCCAATGTTGGTTCACGCCAGTGAAATTCGTCAGACCGTGTCATTGATCGACCACGCCCGGGTGCAGTTGGACAACCGGGGTGTCGCCTACGGTCCGATCAAGATTGGCGCGATGATTGAAATACCTGCTGCCGCACTGACGCTGCCGGTGTTTCTGAAATACTTCGACTTTTTATCGATTGGCACCAATGATCTGATCCAGTACACCCTGGCGATCGACCGCGCCGACGAATCGGTAGCGCATCTTTATGACCCCTTGCACCCGGCCGTGCTGCGCCTGATCGCTAGCACCCTGGCACAGGGGCTGGCGCAGGGCAAACCGGTCAGTGTGTGCGGTGAAATGGCGGGCGACGTCAGTCTGACAAAGCTGTTGCTGGGGCTGGGCTTACGCAGTTTTTCCATGCATCCAGCACAAATTCTGGCGGTCAAGCAAGAGGTGTTGCGCTCAGATGTTGGCAAGCTCGAAGTCTGGGCGCAACAGATCCTTGCCGATGACGAACCGGGTAGGCGTCTGGCCGTGGGCACTTGATTGTTCTGGGTCTCGTGCCGATCGGCCCTGGGCCGCTGTTCCGTCAGATCAGCCTGAAGATCAAGGGAATCAGCAGCGTAGCCAACAGTACCTGTAACCCCAGCGCTAAACCGGCGCAGGCACCCGCGTCAGCATTGACCTGCAGGGCACGCGCTGCACCAATGCCGTGTGCAGCAGTTCCGAGTGCAAAATCCCGTACCATCCAGCCGGCACCGCTGGTTGGCACGCGCAACAGACCAAACAAGGCCCGGCCGCTGAGCGCGCCGACCGTGCCCGTGAGCACCGCAAACACCGCCGCCAAAGCTGGCACGCCGCCGATCGTGTCTGCGATGCCCATGGCCACCGGCGCCGTCACCGACTTGGGTGCCAGCGACAGAATCACCTCATGGGGCAAGCCCACCGCCCAACCCAGCAGCGTGGCTGAGGCGCTGGCGGCGACACCGCCTGCCAGCGCTGCTGCCAGCAGTGCGCGCCAACGTTTGCGCAGTTCCAGGCGTCGTTCCCACAACGGCCAGGCCAGCGCCACCACAGCGGGTCCGAGCAAAAAATGGATGAACTGCGCGCCTGAGAAGTAACTTGGGTAGTCCACCCGAGTCAGCGTCAGCAGGCTAGCCAGCGTCACTACTGACCACAGCACCGGGTTGGCCCACGCAGCTTGTCCCAGGCGCACGTAGAACACTTGCGCCAGCACATAGACCATCAGCGTCGCGGTCAGGCCGAACAGGGGTGTGGCCGAAAGATAGACCCATAGCTCAACAAACTTAGGCATCGCGGCATTCCTTGGCGCCGCGTAACAATACTGCTGTCACGGCCAGGCCAACCCAGGTTGAAAGCACGATCACTGCCAGCATGCGCACGCCGAAATGCCCCAGCAGGTCCAGATGGGTCATCACCCCCACACCGACCGGCACAAACAGCAGCGACAGGTGCGACAGCAAGAAACCGGCGCACACCGCCACCGGTAGGCGCACCGACTGCCAGCGCAGCGCCAGCAGCAACAGCAGCATGCCGATCACCGGCCCGGGGAACGGCAGCTTCAAGCCGCGCGACAACAACTCACCTGCCGATTGCATGACCAAAAGCCATGCCAGCCCTTGTAATCCCTGCACAAGCTGCTCTCAAAAACGAGGCAAATTGGGGTGGCTGAGGACGCCACCGCGCACCAGCATCTTGCCGTATTCGGCGCAGCGTTGCAGCGTCGGGATGACCTTGTCGGGGTTGAGCAGCCGGGCTGGGTCAAAAGCGCGTTTGACGCCAAAAAACTGCTCATTTTCTTGTGCAGAAAACTGCACGCACATGCTGTTGAGCTTTTCCACCCCAACGCCGTGCTCGCCGGTCACGGTGCCGCCCATGGCGACACTGGTTTCCAGGATGTCGGCGCCAAACAGCTCGGCCCGGTGCAGTTGGTCGGCCACATTCGCATCAAACAGAATCAACGGGTGCAGGTTGCCGTCGCCGGCGTGAAACACGTTGGCACAGCGCAGCGCGTATTTTTTTTCCATCTCGCCGATCGCCTTCAGGATGTCGGCCACACGCTTGCGCGGGATGGTGCTGTCCATGCACATATAGTCCGGGCTAATGCGCCCGCTGGCCGGGAACGCGTTTTTGCGCCCGCTCCAGAACTTCAGCCGCTCGACCTCGTCGCGGCTGACGGCAATCTGGGTGGCGCCGGCGCCGCGCAGCACCTCGCTCATACGGCCAATCTCTTCCTCCACTTCTTCTGGCGTACCGTCGCTTTCGCACAGCAAAATGGCGGCAGCGCTCAGGTCGTAACCGGCGTGCACGTAGTCTTCCACGGCGGCGGTCATGGGTTTGTCCATCATCTCCAGACCGGCCGGGATGATGCCCGCAGCAATCACGGCTGCCACTGCTTCACCGGCTTTGGTAATGTCGTCAAAGCTGGCCATGATGCAGCGCGCCAGGAGCGGCTTGGGGATCAGCTTGACCGTCACCTCGGTCACGATCGCCAGCATTCCCTCAGAACCAATCACCACGCTCAGCAGGTCGTAGCCAGGCGCGTCCAGCGCGTCTGAGCCGAACGTGACTGCCTCGCCGGCCATGGTAAAACCCTTGATTTTGATGATGTTGTGCAGCGTCAGCCCGTACTTCAGGCAGTGCACGCCGCCCGAGTTCTCGGCCACGTTGCCGCCAATGGTGCAGGCAATCTGGCTGCTCGGGTCGGGCGCGTAATACAGGTTGTGCCCGGCGGCCGCCTCGCTGATGGCCAGGTTGCGCACGCCGCACTGCACGGTAGCGGTTCGCGCCACCGGGTCAACCGTCAGGATTTTGTTGAAGCGCGTCAGCGACAACGTGACTCCGCGCAGATGTGGCAGGGCGCCGCCCGACAAACCGGTACCGGCACCGCGCGCCACCACCGGCACGCCCAAGCCCTGGCAAGTGCGCAGCAGCGCCTGGACCTGCGTTTCGTCTTCTGGCAGCGCTACCGCCAGCGGGCGTTGCCGGTAGGCGGTCAGGCCGTCGCACTCGTAGGGCGTGGTGTCTTCGCCATTCCACAACAACGCATGAGATGGCAAACAAGCCTTCAGCGCTTGTACTACCTGTGTCTGCAGCTCCTGTAATGAGAGTAAATCTGGAGCTGGCCTGGCAGCGTTGATGGTCATTGGGTATCCTTCTCTGACGGTCTTGGGTGATCAGCACTTTAGCCGAGGTGGTAGCCCTCAGGCGTGAACAAATTTTGATCACCGATTGAAAGCCACTTCAGGACACGCTTTGTTTAAGCCAATCGACAAAAGCCACGCATTCCCAGCGCTCCATCGTGCCGGTGTGCCAGCACAGGTAATGCGAATGCGGGCTGGGAATGTTGGTGGTGTAAGGCGCGGTTGTGCCCAAGCGCACCAGCGAGCCGTTTTCCAGCCAGGGCAGGGCCAGTTTGAGGCGGATCAGGGCGATGCCCATACCGGCCGCTGCGCCGTCGCACATCAGGCCGACGTCGTTGAACTGCGAGCCATCGACCGGCTCGGGCCAATCCAGATGGTTGGCGGCAAACCAGGTGCGCCAAGGTTCCAGTGGACTACGCAGCAGTTGCTCGCCCTCCAGGTCTTGCGCCACCTCAAACGGTCCGTGTTCGCGCACAAAAGCGGGCGAGGCCAGCGGCGTGACCTCGTCCTTTAGGATGCACATATGCTCGACGTCGGCGTAGCGACCGGTGCCAAAGCGGATCATCAGATCGGCGTCCTCGGCCACCACGTCCAGCAACGGGATCGAGATTTGTAGCGTCAGGTCGATTTCTGGGTAGGCCTCGGTGAACTGGCGCAGTCGCGGAATCAGGATCGAACGGGCAAAGGTTGGCGTTACCGCCATGCGCAGTTTGCGCTTGCCTGGTGTTGCCGCAGAACTGGGGAAGCGCTGTAGCATGGTCAGCCCTTCACGCACGTGCGCCAGGTATTCACTGCCCTCGGTGGTGAGCGAAAAGTCGGCTCGGCCGAACAATTTGGTGCCAAGAATCTGTTCGAGTTGCTTGACCCGGTGGCTGACGGCGCTGGGCGTCACGCACAGTTCGTCGGAGGTTTGTGTGACGCTACGCAGGCGCGCCAGCGCTTCAAACGTCAAAAGGCACTGAATCGGTGGAATGCGGGCGGCAGACATGGGGCCATTGTGGCATTCGCCAGCGCATTTGCACTGCGTAGAATCCCTTCCCACCATGTTCGATTACCTGACCGTCGCGCCGCAATACCTGATCCCCAAGCAAGCGCTGACGCTGCTGGCTGGGCGGGTAGCGCGGGCCCAAGGCGGCGCGTTTACCAGCCGGCTAATTGCCTGGTTTGTTCAGCGCTACAACGTCACTATGGCCGAGGCGGCCAACCCGGACCTGACCAGTTACGCGACCTTCAATGATTTTTTTACCCGCGCGCTTAAACCGGGCGTGCGGCCGCTGGCGCGAGCTGAGCTGATTTGCCCGGTGGACGGCGCCATCAGCCAGTTTGGCCGCATCCAGGGCCAGCAGATATTTCAGGCCAAGGGTCACCACTACAGCAGTACCGCGTTGCTGGGGGGTGACGCCGTGCTGGCCGCGCAGTTTGACAACGGCCACTTCGCCACCCTGTACCTGAGTCCGCGCGACTATCACCGCATCCATATGCCGTGCGACGGTCGTCTGCTGCGCATGATCTACGTGCCAGGCGACTTGTTTTCGGTCAACCCAACCACCGCGTGTGGGGTGCCCGGTTTGTTCGCCCGCAATGAGCGGGTGGTGTGTGTTTTTAGCGGCGCGCAGGGGCCGTTTGTGCTGGTGCTGGTCGGTGCCACCATTGTGGGCAGCATGGCGACCGTTTGGCATGGCATCATAAATAACCCACGGGCCGGCAAATTGTGCCAGTGGCGCTACGATGTTCAGAGCGTTTGCCTGAAGCAGGGCCAGGAGATGGGGCGGTTTTTGCTGGGCTCTACGGTGGTTATGCTGTTCCCCGACGCAGCATTGCAGTTCAACGCCACTTGGCAACCGGGCGGGGCGATCCGGCTGGGCCAAGCGATGGCTAGCGCTTGCCCTACTACCGCTACTTGAAGATCACCGTCTTGTGACCGTTGATCAGCACCCGGTGTTCGCTGTGCCACTTGACGGCGCGTGCCAGTACCTGGCTTTCGGTGTCGCGACCCAGCGCAGTCAGGTCTTCCACCGTCTTGCTATGGTCCACCCGGGCCACGTCTTGCTCGATGATCGGGCCTTCGTCCAGGTCGGCGGTGACATAGTGCGCGGTGGCGCCGATCAGTTTGACGCCCCGGTCATGCGCCTGGTAGTAGGGCTTGGCGCCCTTGAAACTGGGCAAAAACGAATGGTGGATGTTGATGGCACGGCCTGAGAGTTGCTGGCACAGGTGGTTGCTGAGGATTTGCATATAACGCGCCAGCACCACCAGCTCGGCGCCTTCGTCCTGGATGATCTCTAGTTGCTTGGCTTCGACGTGTTCCTTGGTGCTGGAACTCACCGGCAGGTGGTGAAACGGCACGTTGTAGCCGGCCGCCAATTGGTAAAAGTCCCGGTGGTTGCTGATGATGGCGCGAATGTCCAGCGCCAGCAGACCGCTTTTCCAGCGAAACAGCAAGTCGTTCAGACAATGACCTTCTTTGCTGACCATGATCACAGTGCGCATCGGCTGCGACTGCGCGTGTAATTGCCATTGCATCTGGTGGGGCGCGGCAAAGCTGGCCAGGCTTGCCTTGAGGCCGTCAAAGCTGTGCTGGGCGCAAGCAAACTGCACCCGCATGAAGAACAGGCCGGTGCCGGTGTCGTTGTACTGGGCAGCTTCTTCGATGTTGCC
>JAQTSL010000319.1 GCA_028711355.1 Rhodoferax sp. | reverse complement strand
TTTTTATTTTTCGGGTTGTCGGGGCGCGATAGGAAGTGAGGGACGAGTGAAAAGACATCGACGCACGGCAGGGCGACGGGGTCAGGCGCATGCGGTTTTGGGGCGAAAGCACGCGCGGGGTAGATGCCACAGTACACCAGCGTTTGTCGGCGCGCGCATTCCGCCCCAAAGCCCGGTCGCCTGGCCCCATCACCCTGCCTCACCCGTGTCCGGTTTCACAGACCTTGCACAAAAACAGGCTGTAGCGCTTATTCAGCAAGCGCTGGGAGCTATGAAATATGAAGTGTTTTCCGGCTAGCTTTTGACCCCATGCAATTCCGAAAGCGTTGAAGCGTGGTGATTGGGTCAGGTGACCGGATCGCCGCCGCCATCACCTTCAGATTTGATGTTTGTCTTGGGCTTCCACCTACTGAGGGTGAGACAAGTTCCAGATGCGACGGGGTATGCGTTTTGCGGAGGTAAAGGAGGAGGCCGAAGGCCGGGGGACACGTAGCAAAACACATACCCGTCGCATCCCGCGAGCACTCATGCGCAGACAGGTTTCCGACAGAACCCGCAACGCTTGCCAAGTGTCCAACTGGCACGAAGGTCGAAAACCTGTTTCAGATCAGATGTCACCGTGCTATGGATAGCGCGATGAGCGCCTTGGGCGGGGCCGACGATTTCTGGTACTCCAGGCCACGCCCAAGGCGCCCATCGCGCGGGTCGCATCAACAACAAGCAACTAAAAGCAATCAGCCCGCAGAACGCATCCACACAATGCAACGCTGCGCGTCCAACCCCGGCACAGCCAGTTGTTCCACGTGAAACACTTGCACGAAACCCGGCAATGCCGCCACCTCATCCGTCGGGTCTTTGCCCTTCATTGCCAGCCAAACGCCGCCCGGCGCCAGCGCTTGCGCTGACCAGGCAGCAAAGTCTGCCAGCGAGGCAAAAGCGCGTGAACAAATCACGTCATAGCCGTCGGTCAGGCTTTCCACCCGCGCATGCATGCCGCGCAGATTGGGCAGTTTCAACGTCATGGCCACTTGCCGAATAAACGCCGCTTTTTTGGCGACCGTGTCAACACAATGCACCGTGATGTCCGGGCAAACAATGGCGATCACCACACCAGGCAGACCGGCCCCGCTACCAACGTCCAACAGCCGCACCGGCAAAGTATGCCGTGCCAGTTGACGACGCAGCGGCGCGATCAACGCCAAACTGTCCAACAAATGATGCGTCAGCATCTCGGCCGGGTCACGCAGTGCGGTCAGGTTATAGACTCGGTTCCATTTTTCAATCAGCGCCAGATACGCCAACAACTGGCCAATTTGCACCTCTGCCAGATTCAGCCCAAGTGCCGCCAGACCCTGGCGCAGGGGTTGCTGCAATAACGACATCAGGAACTTGCCCCAACGCCGCTCGCCTGTCCGCCTTCAACCAGGCCGGCAGATGCCGCCCCATCAGCCACTGAATTCTGGCGCTCCATGCCCTTGAACTTGGTTTTCTTCAGGTGGATCGTCAGCAGCGAAATGGTGGCCGGGGTGATACCCGAAATGCGCGACGCCTGGCCCAGCGTTTCGGGCTTGTGGCGGTTGAGCTTTTGCCGCGCTTCGATACTCAACGCCGCCACCTGCATATAGTCCAGGTCTTGCGGCAAGCGCAGGTGTTCAAAGCTGGCGGCGCGCTGTACATCTTCTTTCTGGCGGTCGATGTAGCCCGAATACTTGGCGGCAATTTCCACCTGTTCAATCACGGCAGCCGCTTCTTGCGCCACGTCTGTTTCACGTGAAACATCGCCTGCGTAGGGTTCAACCGCATACTTGCCATTGTCCAGCGACATCAGCGCCGCGTAACTGATGCCAGGGCGCCGCAGCAATTCAGCCAGACTGTATTCGTGCTCAATGACCTTGCCGAGCACCCGCTCAGACTCAGCCGTCGCCAGATTTTTGGGGCTGACCCAGATGCTGCGCAAGCGCTCTGTTTCACGTGAAACAGCGTCACGCTTGCGGTTAAAAGCATCCCACCGCACATCATCTACCAGCCCCAACTGGCGGCCCACTTCGGTCAGGCGCATATCAGCGTTGTCCTCGCGCAATTGCAGACGGAATTCAGCTCGACTGGTGAACATGCGGTACGGTTCGCTGACCCCTTGCGTGATCAGGTCATCCACCAGCACGCCAAGGTACGCCTGATCCCGCCCAGGCAGCCAGCGCTCGGCGGTAAAAGACGCGCCGCCAGCGGCACTGGCCAACACCTTGCCACCACCGATGGCGCGCACTTGTAAAGCAGCGTTGATAGCGGCAAACAAACCTTGTGCCGCAGCTTCCTCGTAGCCGGTGGTACCGTTAATCTGCCCCGCAAAAAACAGCCCGCCAATCGACCTGGTTTCAAACGAGCTTTTCAGCGCAGTCGGATCAAAATAATCATATTCAATGGCATAGCCGGGCCGCAGAATGTGTGCGTTTTCCAGCCCCGGCATGCTGCGCACCAGCGCGTACTGAATGTCAAATGGCAAGCTGGTGCTGATGCCGTTGGGGTAATACTCGTGCGTCGTCAGACCCTCAGGCTCCAGAAAAATCTGGTGGCTGCTTTTGTCGGCAAAGCGGTTGATCTTGTCTTCGACGCTCGGGCAATAGCGCGGCCCGACCCCTTCGATCTTGCCGGTGAACATGGGACTGCGGTCAAAGCCGCTGCGAATGATCTCGTGCGTACGCTCGTTGGTATGCGTCACCCAGCACGGCATCTGGTACGGGTGCCGGCCAGCGCGCCCCAAAAAGCTGAACACCGGCACCTGCACGCTGCACGGTGCACCGCCGGGCGCACCCAGCAGCCCCATACCATCGCCGGGTTGCTCGGTGCACTTTGAAAAATCGATACTGCGCCCGTCCAGGCGCGGCGGGGTGCCGGTTTTCAGGCGCCCCTGTGGCAGCTTGAGCTCTTTGAGCCGAACGCTCAAGGTAACAGCGGGCGCGTCACCGGCGCGCCCGGCGGCGTAACTATTCAAGCCGACATGAATCTTGCCGTCCAGAAAAGTGCCCGCCGTCAACACCACAGTATGGCTGCGAAAGCGGATGCCAACCTGCGTAACCGCACCGACCACACGATCGCCTTGAACCATCAAATCGTCCACCGCCTGCTGGAATAGCCACAAGTTAGGTTGGTTTTCCAGCCGCTGGCGAATCGCAGCCTTGTACAACAGCCGGTCGGCCTGTGCCCGGGTCGCGCGCACGGCAGGGCCCTTGCTGGAGTTGAGGATGCGAAATTGAACACCGCCCTCGTCGGTCGCAGCCGCCATGGCGCCACCCAGCGCGTCCACCTCTTTGACCAGATGCCCCTTGCCAATGCCACCAATGCTGGGGTTGCAGCTCATCTGCCCCAGCGTCTCAATATTGTGCGTCAGCAGCAGCGTAGCGCAACCCATGCGCGCGGCGGCCAGCGCCGCCCCGCACCCGGCGTGGCCGCCACCGACCACGATCACGTCAAACTGTTGTGGATAAAGCATGGGGTCCCAGTCGATGAGCGCTGCCAGGCCAGCAGCGCGAGGGCACGAATTTTAATGGTGCCCCATCCATCGTGAACAAAGCAAATTGTCATAGCCACTGGGACCAGGTTGTTGGTATTTCACGTTAGCAACCACCGGTCCAACAGCTCGCGTGGTAATCGGCAGCGGTGGCCGCCGATTTCTGGTACCCCAGCATGAGGTGGCCGCCGCTGGCGGTTGCCGCGCGGGGCGCACCAAAAAAGCAGCCGTAAGTAGCTCCTCTGTACCAGCCGCAGAATTGGGGTCAGAGCCCAATTCGGTGCTGCATTATTGGCTGACTTGAACATCTGAGCCCGACTTGGGATTCGACCCCAATTCAGCTACCGCCTACCGCCTACCGCCTAAAGCGAATATAGATCCAACGCCAGAGACAATTGAGACCGGGCACCTGGCATCGCTGGCTGCGGCGACTTCAGAGGCACAATTGCACCATTAGCAACCATCCCAGCAGGACCCAACATGGTATCTGGAAAAATTCTTGTCGCCCAGGGCGGCGGCCCCACCGCCGTCATCAACC
>JAQTSL010000318.1 GCA_028711355.1 Rhodoferax sp. | reverse complement strand
GTGCCTCGGCCAGGTTGTTTTGCATCTCCTTGATGGCGCTGATGTCGTTGGCAATCGAATACATCGCGGTGCGCCCATCTGGCAAGGTCAGAATACCCTCTTGTATCTGAAACCAGGCATCTGCGGGCTCGTTGGAACGCTCATAGGTGGCACTGCATTTCGCCCCCTTGCTGGCAGCATCGGCCAGCGCAGCCATCTTGCACGACAGGCACGGACTGGCGTGCTGGTAAATCAATTGATAACACGGGTTGCTCTGGCTGGGGTCATAGCCTTCCTGTGCCTTCACTTCGGCGTTGGCGTAGATCACTTCAAACGTCAGGACATCCACCACATAAATCCTGAAATGCGCCAGGTCCAGAATGTTCCACAGCGTCAGCGCTTGTGGCACGCTGACGGCGCTCAAAACCGGCTCTGCGGGTGCGTTCACGCAGCATCACCCGGCGCTGGGGCTGGGGCTGGGGCTGGGGCTGGGGCTGGGGCTGGTGTCTGGGTCTTCTCGATCACGGCCTGTAGCTTGTCGGTGCGGATGTTGCGTTTGACAGCGGTCTCGATCACATCCCGCAATTTATCCTGGTTAAACGGCTTGAGCACGTAGCCCTTGGCTCCGGCCTTCAGGGCATCAAGCACCATTTGTTCCTGGCCGTGCGAGGTCACCATGACGATCAGGGCATCAGGATGTTTGGCCCGGATGCGCCGGGTCGCCTCAATACCGTCCATATCGGGCATGGTAATGTCCATCGTCACCAGATCGGGGTGGTAGTCTTCGTAAGCAGACAGCGCTTCGAGACCACTGGCGGCTGTTCGCACCACCCGGTGGCCCAACGCGATCAACATACCAGAGAGTTTTTTGACAGTAATCAATGAGTCATCGACCACCAAAATTTGAAGATAAGTCATGGCAATCGTCACTTTAAGTCATTGAGACTTTTGGCAAAAAGTTCACTGGGCCCGACCAGGTTGATGTCAACCCGGCCAAACTCGCAATGCAGGCTTCGGCAGATAAATATGGCATCTTTCATGCGGTGGATGTGTTTGATGCTGTCAACGATCATCGGTGGCGTCAGACTGATGGCTTCACCGTTGTTTTGCAGGTCACCAGTACAGTTGCCGATGATGGTGTTGACGATTTCTCCGGCGACCGAGCCACGGTAGGCGTCCTGTTCGGCGGCGGCAATGTCGATACCGTCGGTCATGCGCGCGTACAGCTCGTCCATCAGACCCTGCTCAAAACTGAAGGCTACCAGCAGGCTCGCCGGCCCACCGACCCCAACGATAGCAGTCAGGCCGTGAATATTGATCGTAGCAACATCGCCACCACCTTGGCTCATGTCCGCCACCACAATGCCAAACTCTTCTTCGAAATAGCTGCGCGTGCGCGCCAGTGTGGATGCCGCCACCGCCGCCACCCATTCGTTAATTCTCATACTGTCTCCTGGGTTTGAAATAGTCCGCCTCAAAAAGCCAATGTAAATATGAACCGGGTTCCCTGCCCAATTTGTGTCCGAACCACCACATCACCTTGGAGTTTACGGGCTTCGGCCCGCACCACCGCCAGCCCGACACCGCGCCCAGCCAATTCTGTGGCCTGGCGCTGGGTGCTGACGTTGTCAAGAAAGATCAGGTCGGTCAGTTGCGCATCCGTCAAGGCGGCCACTGTATCAGCCGTCACGACCCCGGCAGCCAGCGCACTGCCGCGCAGGGCTTGCACGTCTATTCCCGCGCCGTCGTCGGCTATGCAAAGCTGCACTTTGCTGTCCTGAAGTTGAACACTGCAGCGAATCGTGCCGGCTTCGTTCTTGCCCTGCCCCAGACGCGTTTCGGGGTCTTCAATGCCATGCACCACCGCGTTGCGAAAGACGTGCGTGAGCGAGCGCAAAAAGGGCTGCCAGCTTTGCGGATCAATCCAGACATCCGCGCCGCCGTCGAGCTCCAGCGTCGCAACTTCTTTGTCCAGTCGCTCGGCCGTTTGGCGGATCAGGCGGTCAAAGCCGCTCAAGGCATCCTTGAGCGAAATTTTTCGCAATTGGCTCATGTCGTAAAGGGCTTGGTGCAAGTCACTTTGCGTAGTGTCAACCGGCTCGCCGCGCAGCATTTTCCCGGCCAAGCGTTGCCACTGGCCGGCTTGTGCACTGCTGATCAGAATGCGGTCACCGCGCTCCAGAAACTCGGCACCCAGCGCGTCTTGTAGCAGCGCCAGGTCGGCTGCAAAGGTCGGCGCCAGCGGCGCTGCCTGAATCAGGTCACTGAGGGCCTGACGCGACAACGCAGTGGCGCTGTCGCGCAGCGCACTGAGCCCGCCCTCCAACGCATGCAGGGCCACCGGTGCCTGCAAAAACCCAAACTGGTTCATCAGCCCCTTGAAGGTGTGTACCTGGCGATAGAGTTCGCGCACCAGCTCAGTCGGCGCCAGCGCGCTGTCCATCAAGGCCGCCAGACCGCTGATCAAAAAGTTGCGAAACGTCTCCACGGTGTCAAAGAAGTCGCGGCTGTCGGTCACGGCCGCCACGATCAGCGCCATACGCCGATGATCGCTGGCCACTTTTTGTTCCAGCCGGCGCTCGGCTGTCACGTCGGTCAGCACCACCATGAAACGCTGGTTTTCCAGTGCCTTGTATTCTGCTTTGAGCAGCGACTGCTCATGCTGGAATTCACCGGGCAGCAGCGACAGCATGATCTCGCATTGCCACGGGTCGCTCTCAACGCCAGCAGCGGCAACCGTCTGGCGCAGCAATTCAGCCTTGCCCTGATCGGTGCCGAAGAGCACCTGCGCGGCGTCCTGACCGGCTGGCATCAGGCCGAGCATCGCCTCGCAGGCACGGCTGCACTCAGCCTCCACCACCAGGTCCAGGCCAAAAGACAAAAAGCCCTGGCTCGAATGGTCCAGCAGACTGGCCACTTGCTCGCGCCGCGCCTCGGCCACTTCCCGCGAACGCACCAGTTCGGCCTCGATGCGCTTGCGCTGATCAATGTCGGAGTTGGTTCCCACCAGCCGCAGCGGCTCGCCCGCGCTGTTGCGACTGACCACCATGCCGCGGCCCAGCGTCCATTTCCAACTGCCGTCTTTGCAGCGAATGCGGTATTCCATCGCCGGCGGCGGCGTGTTGTGATTCAGGTGATTCTCTATCGCGCTGCCAACCAAGGCGATATCGTCGGGGTGTACACGGCTAAACCACTCTTCCGTTGAACTGCCAATGTCAGCCTCAGCGTAACCAAACATCTCTTTCCAGCGCTTTGAGAAAAACACTTTGCCACTCTGATAGTTCCAGTCCCAGACACCATCGTTGGCACCTTCCAGGGCAAATTTCAGGCGTTCCTCAGCGATCTGAAAGCGGGTCAGAATGGCTTCGGTTTTTTCAAATTGCTCGACCACCAACTGGGCGGTGATTTCGGCCGCGTCGCGCGCCACGCGGATTTCAGCGCGCAGCATGGCGTTGTCGGCCCGCAGCGCCGCCAGCGCGTCGTGCGATGCCGTCAGGCCCAGGTCGTCAATACAGTCCATCACAAGCGACCTCCAAACACTGTTGTGCCAATGCGCCAATTGTGCTGTCCTGCGGCTGGCACGGTGTACCCAGCAGGTCAACCGCGGGCAGCGGCACGCTACACACCTGCGGCAACAATTTGATCAGATAAGGCAACCCGGCCGCATGACCGTAGGGGCCAGCATAGTGGGCGATCTGCTCGCTGCTCAGGCGCACAATCTCACCGGTCTGCGCCAGGCCCGCGAGCGTATCGGCAAACACCACGCGGCGACGGCCTTCGATCAGGCGCAGCAGATCAAGCCCGCACAAACCCCCGTCAATGACTTCAAGCTCAGCGGGACAAGCCATACTTGACAAATGGTCAAAAACGCGCGGACCGACGTCGTCGTGCGCCAGATAGCGGTTTCCCAGACAGATGATGGCAGCGGGGCGCATGACGCGTCAGCAGCGCAGGCGCGTAGGGTCGGCACCCACCACGTGTACGGTGCAGACCAGGCAGGGGTCAAAGGAACGAATCACGTGGCCGGCCTCCACCGGGTTTTCCACGTCGGCCACGTGGGTGCCA
>JAQTSL010000317.1 GCA_028711355.1 Rhodoferax sp. | reverse complement strand
CCGGCAACCTGATCAACTCAACCCAGGTGGCCAACGCGCGCATGGAATCCAGGGGCCGAGGTGCACAGGCCGAAGCGCAAACAGTTGGCTGGTTAACACGCTTCTTTTTCAGCTTTCTGCCGTTCTAAAGTTTTGCAAAATGGTGCCGAGGGAATCGCCCATCATGCACTCATCCAACCGACTGACCCCGTTGCTGCTAACGCGCTCTAGCGCGCTGCGCTGGCTGCTCGCTGCGGCCTGCTTGCTCGCCAGCGCCTGGCCGCTTGACGCCGCTTACGCCGCCCGCATCAAGGAAGTCGCCGCCGTTGAAGGCGTACGTAGCAACCAGCTCACCGGTTTTGGCTTGGTGGTCGGACTGGACGGCACCGGCGATCAAACCACGCAGATGCCCTACACCTCGCAGGGCATGACCAATTACCTGCAACAGCTTGGCATCACCCTGCCCAGCGCGTCGGTATCGCAACTGCAAATGAAAAACGTCGCCGCCGTGCTGGTAACGGCACAGTTGCCGGCGTTTGCGCGACCTGGCCAGATGATCGACGTCAGCGTGTCGTCGGTCGGCAATTCAAAGTCACTCAAGGGCGGCATGCTGATCTCGACCCCACTTAGGGGCGCCGACGGCGAAATTTACGCGATCGCTCAAGGCAGCCTGGTGGTGGCCGGCGCGGGCGCCTCTGCCGGTGGCAGCAAGGTGCAAGTCAACCACCTCAGCGCCGGGCGCATCCCGGGCGGCGCGCAGGTCGAGCGACTGGTGCCAACGCCGCTGCAAGAAGGCAACGGCATCACACTGGGTCTGCAAGCGGATGACTTTCAGACCGCGCGCCGGGTAACCCAGGCCATCAACGACCGTTTTGGTGCTGGTGCCGCGCAAGCCATTGACGGGCGCACCATTCGCGTCAGCGCCCCGGTCGAGCCAGACGCCCGGGTGACTTTTATGGCTGAACTGGAAGAACTGCAACTCGAAGCGTCGGTGCCGTCGGCCCGGGTCGTTATCAATTCACGGACTGGCTCGATCGTGATGAACCAGGCCGTGACCCTGAAAGCCTGCGCCATCGCGCACGGCAATCTGTCGATCAGCATCACCAACACGCCCTCGGTGAGTCAGCCCAACGCATTGGCACAGGGGCAGACCACGGTGACCAGCAAGGCCGACATCCAGATCCGCCAGGAGCCGGGTATGCTGATTGAACTGCCCCAGGCGGCGCAATTGTCAGACGTGGTGCGCGCGCTCAATTCGCTCGGTGCAACACCCCAAGACCTACTGGCTATTTTGCAAGCCATCAAGACCGCCGGTGCACTCAATGCCGAGCTGGAGGTGATCTGATGAGCCTGGGCCAGCCCCTGAACCTGAGCAACGCGCTGGCCGCTGATGCCAACTCGCTGTCGGCCCTGAAATTGCAGGCGCGCGACAAGTCGCCCGAGGCCATCAAAGAGACCGCGCGCCAGTTGGAGTCTCTCTTCATGCGCGAGCTGATTAAAAGTATGCGCGAAGCCACCATGAAGTCTGGCCTGCTGGACAACCCCGGCAGCGACCTTGGGACAGACCTGCTGGATCAGCAGTTTGCGGTCAAAATGTCGGGCCAGCCGGGCGGCTTGTCGGACTTGATCGCGGCCCAGTTGGCGCGCCAACTGGGCGTGGGCGTGACCCCTCCTGAAGGCCAGCTTGACGCTGGCAAGCTCAACCCGGCGCCGATCAGTGCGCTGCAAAAGTCGTCTTCGCTGGCGGCTTACCGCAACAACGCTCCCAAGCCCACCGACAGCCAGACCAATTTTGTTCAACACCACACGGCAGCAGCGATTCGGGTCGAAAAGGAAACCGGCATTCCGGCCAGCTACCTGGTGGGTCAGGCTGGCCACGAAACCGGCTGGGGCAAACACAACATCCGACTGCGCGATGGCACGCCGTCCAACAACCTGTTTGGCATCAAAGCCGGGGCTGGCTGGCGCGGCAAAGTGGCCGAGGTCACTACCACCGAATACGTCAACGGCGTGGCGCAAAAGCACGTCGCCCGGTTCCGCGCCTACGCCTCGACCGACGAATCGCTGCGCGATTACGCCCGGCTGATCACCCAGTCGCCACGCTACGCCCACGCGAGCCAGCAAACCGGCTCGGCCTTTGCCTTTGCCAGCAGCCTGCAAAAAGCTGGCTACGCCACCGACCCCAACTATGCGGCCAAGCTCAGTCGCGCGATTGAAACCACGCAACGCCTGCAAGCGCGCACAACAATGGTGGCGCAAACATCATGAGTGGCATCCTCAACGTGGCGACCCGAGCGCTGATGGCCAACCAGGCGGTGCTGCAAACCGCGGGCAATAACATCGCCAACGTCAATACACCAGGTTATTCGCGCCAGAGCGCCGTGCTGCAAACGGCGGATGGTCAATTTACCGGCGGCGGCTACATCGGCAAAGGGGTCGATGTCGCCACGATCACGCGTGCTTACAGTGACTTTTTGATTCACCAATCGGCGCTGGCCGGGGCCACCAGCGCGGGTGATTCGGCGCGCGCTGAAAAATTTAAACAGCTTGAAGCGATTTTCCCAGGCGGCATCAGTGGTCTGGGGGCATCGGTTAATGACATGATCAATGCGTTTTCCGATGTGTCTAACGCACCCACTGATTTGACCGCCCGTACCGTGGCCCTCACAAGGGTCAGTGAAGCCGCTTCCCGTATGCGCAGCGCATCGCAGAGTCTGGATGACCTGCAATCGGGTGTGACACAGGAAATCACCCAAAAACTTGATGCCATCAACTCCCTGGCCATCAGCATTGCCAGGGTCAACGACCGTATTGCCAAGGCCCAGGGCAGTGGCCAAACACCCAATGATTTATTGGATCAACGCGATCAATTGGTACGGGACCTGAACCAATACGTTCAAACCAGCTCCATCATGGCGACCGACGGCGCCATGGGCATTTTTTTGGGGGGTAGTCAAGCGCTTGTCCTGGGGACCTCGGCGGCGACCCTGACAACAGTTTTTGACGACTTCAATGACCCCTTGAAAACCAAAGTGACCCTGACCCGCCAGGGGCAAAGCATTAACATGGACGAAAACATTTTGGGCGGCGGCCAGGTTTCGGCGCTACTGCGCTTTCAAAATACCGACTTGGCTGAGGGTCGCAACCTGCAGGGTCGCTTGACACTGGCAATCACCACCAGCATGAATGATCAGCACAGGTTAGGTCTTGATCTGGATGGCAAAGAGGGTGGCAATTTATTTACCCCGACCGACATCAGTACGGTGAGCAATATTCTGGCCGCCGCTACCAACACCGGTGTCGCTGGACTAAGTATGTCGATCAGCGATGTCACCCAGTTTGCTGCGTCGGACTATGAAATCAATTTCACCACGGGGACAAGCGGCATCATTTCGCGCAAATCTGACGGCGTGATAACCAATTTTGACTTTGGTACCTCCAATCCGGTCACGTTTGACGGCCTGAAGCTCACTTGGGATGGCAGCGCAACTGGCGTTGGCGATCGCTTTTTATTAAAGCCTTTCAGCACCAGCGCCAGCACTATTTCTGCTGAATTTTCCACACCACGGGCACTGGCAGTAGCCAGCCCGGTTGCGGGAAAGATGGGCACTAACAATACGGGTAGTTTGCAGTTGGCCAACCTGCAAGCCAGATCCAATCCGCCGATGGTTCAGACCTCACTCACCCCGGTGGTTCTGACCTTCACCGGTCCCAACAGCTACACCCGCAGCGACGAGGGTAATGTCACTTCCTACATCTACACCTCAGGTCGTGCCATTGAAGCCAACTTCCCGATCGATCCGACGGTCACGCCCTACACCCACTCTCTGCCACTGACCGAGTGGTCTGTCACCCTGCAAGGCTCACCCAAAGCCGGCGATAGTTTCACCATTTTCGGCATCAAGGATATGGCGACCAACAACGGCACAGACTACAAACTCAATACCGGCAACGCATCAGCCATGACGAATTTGCGTGACACTGCCATGTTTGACGGATCTGCCTTGACTGACGGTTACGCCAACCTGATTGCACAAATTGGCATTCGTACCCAAAGTGCCAATTTCTCAGCA
>JAQTSL010000036.1 GCA_028711355.1 Rhodoferax sp. | reverse complement strand
CGGGTCAAGATTTGCCATGATGAGTCTGCCTCTGTTAATTGGTCAATGAGAAGACAGGATTTTGACAAAAATGGCAATACGCGGTGCAACGCTGCTGTGGCATCTGACGAAGGCATCCGATTTGACCGCTACCATGACGCCATCTGCAGCCACTACCAGGCCACCAAGGAGCGCGAGCGCTACGTCAGACATTTTGGCGTGGAGCCACCGGTTGACATGGGTAACCACGATGTCTGGCGGTGCTACCCGACCACCTTCATTCGCCGACCCAGGCAAGCGGATGCGGGTGATGGAACCGTACCCGAGCGGGATGCCTAGAAGAACGTCCAGCACTACAACATTCCGGTGGAGACCATCTTTGAGCCAGACTGGCGCAGTGGCAAGGCCATTGCGACCCGGATTGCCAGCGCCGAAGGTAAACCACTGGGCCTTGCCGGCCTGTGTTCATCATGAAAGTCACCCAGAGGAATCATTCACAGTTTCACCATGCTGATCCTCAACGCCGATGACCAGGAGCTGATGTGCCAGTTTCATAAACCGGTATGCAGGCCAATCGCTATGTGCAGGAATACGGTCTGCGCCTGCTGCCAGAGCTCTACGAGTGGTACAACCCGCTGAGCTACGATGAAGCCAGAAGTCTGGAGGTGGAGTTGGGCTTTGACCGGCGCGAGGGCGGGTTTGGGGCCTGGCAGGCGTAAATGCCGCTACTACCGCCTACGCATCATCACCATATGAGCGATTCCAAGCTGATAATCCCACGCCAAAGAAGGAGCCGATATGCCCATTTACGAATACGCTTGCAGCGATTGTGGTCACGCGTTCGAAGCGCTGGTGCGCAGTGATACTGTCCCGCAATGCCCTCAATGCCAGTCAACTTCTCTAGAAAAGCAGCTTTCAGTCTTTGCAACAACCGCCAGCACCTCCGAGTCTGCGCCGATGATGCCTGGGCCGTGTGGCTCCTGTCCCAATGCGATCGGGCAGGGCGGTTGTGCCATGCACTGACTGAGGGTTCGACTCAAGTTCGATTCGGCACGGTTGTTTTGCCAGCCAGATCGGCCAGTGAGGTTACCTCGCCCTTGGGACAATGATTTGCAGAAGTTGTTGGTTGTCACGGGTAATAAGGCGGGTAACGCCAGCTAAGCTGGTGATGTTCAGGGCCGCTTGTTCAGACTCTGGTTTGGAGGCATGGGTGCCATGCTCCTGAATCTTTTGTTCAAATGTGCGGGTCGCCTGGTTGGCATAAGCTGTTCGGTCCTGGCGTGAGGTAGGCGCGCAGCGTCTCTGGGCAACCGACCCGAAGCAGGTTAAGGCCGGGCGAGCCTCACCGTCACCCGGTGTTCCTGAGCCCCGCCGCAATCCCGTTGATCGAGATGTGAATACCGCGCTTGAGCCGCTCATCGCTAAGACCTGCGCGGTAGCGGCGCACCAGTTCCACCTGCAGATGGTGCAGCGGGTCGATGTACGGGAAGCGGTGGCGGATTGAGCGTTGCAGCGCGGCATTGTTGGCCAGGCGCTGGGTTTCGCCAGTGATCAACGTCAACGCTTGCGCGGTCAGGTGCCACTCGGTCTCGATCGTGCTGAAGATTTTTTTGCGCAGTTTCTTGTTCGCCACCAACTCGGCGTAACGCGAGGCCAGCGCCAGGTCGCTCTTGGCCAGCACCATGTCGATGTTGGATAGCAAGGTTTTGAAAAACGGCCACTGCTGCTCCATCTGACGCAGCAGCGTCAGCCGCTGTTTGTGGGTTTTGGCCGGGGTGTCAATGCCGGCCGGATGCACAAACTGGTCCACCGCCGAGCCAAATCCGTACCAGCCGGGCAGCGTCAGCCGACACTGGCCCCAGCTAAAGCCCCAGGGGATGGCGCGCAGGTCTTCAATAGCCTGCGTGGCCCGGCGTGAGGCCGGGCGCGAGCCGATGTTGAGTTCGGCAATTTCGCGGATTGGCGTGGCCTGAAAAAAATAATCGGTGAATCCTGCGGTTTCATAGACCAATGCCCGGTAGGCGGCCATGCTGTCTTTTGATAAAACGGCAGCGGCTTGCAAAAACTCGGGCGCAGCCGACTGGGTGCGGTTGAGTAGGGTGGCCTCCAGCGTGGCTGCCACCAGGGTTTCGAGGTTACGCCGACCAATCTCGGGGTTGGCGTATTTGGAGCCAATCACCTCGCCCTGTTCGGTCAGGCGGATTTGCCCGCGCACGGTGCCTGGGGGTTGCGCCAGAATCGCCTCAAAACTGGGGCCGCCGCCGCGCCCCACGGTGTCGCCGCGGCCGTGGAACATGCGCATCTGGACAAAGCGCGCGTCACCGGGGTTGGGGTGGCCCTGGTTGATCTGGTTGAACACCTCCACCAGTGCAATTTCGGCCTGGTACAGCTCCCAGTTGCTGGTGAAAATGCCGCCGTCCTTGTTGCTGTCAGAGTAGCCCAGCATGATGTCTTGCTCACCATATTGGTGGTGACCGCCGCGCTGCACCAGCGCCAGGATGCCCGGCAGCGCGTAATACGCCTGCATGATGGGGGCGGCGTTGCGCAGGTCCTCGATGGTCTCAAACAGCGGGGTCACGATCAGGTCGGCGTTGGCATTCTGGTCGAGCGTGCCGTGCATCAGGCCCACTTCTTTTTGCAGCAGCAACACCTCCAGCAGGTCACTCACCGTCTCGGTGTGGCTGATGATGTAGTGGCGAATGGCCTGCGCGCCGTACTGCGTGCGCATTTGTTTGGCGGTCTCAAACACGCCGATTTCACTCAGTGCCAGGGCACTGTAGCTGGCACCGATGACGCGCAGCGGCCGCGCCTCGCACAGCAGGCTCAGCAGCAGCGTGCATTTGGCGGCTTCGTCCAGTTTTGTGTAGTCGGGCGTGATGCGCGCGGTCGCCAGCAGCTCAGCCAGCACCGCCTCATGCTGGTCGGAGCTTTGGCGCAGGTCCACCGTGGCCAGGTGAAAGCCAAAGACTTCCACCGCTCGGATCAACGGGGCCAGCCGCTGCGCTACCAGCGCCTGGGCGTGATGGGCTTGCAGCGACGTTTCAATGATGCGCAAGTCTGCCAGCAACTCTTGTGCCGTCAGGTACGGGTTTTGCGGCGACACCGCGTGGCGTGCGGCGTCGCCGCCGGTTAGCGCTTTCAGGGTGGCGGCCAACCGCGCATAGACCCCGACCAGCGCACGGCGATAGGGTTCGTCCTTGCGGTGATCGTTGCTATCGGGCGAGCGTTCGGCCAGCGCCAACATGGCTGGGCCAAAGTTCACCAGCAGGGCAGACAGTGACAGTTCGCCGCCCAGGAAGTGCACTTCGGTCAGGTAGTGGCGCAGCGCCACGTCGGCCTGACGCCTGAGCGCGTACGCGAGGGTTTGGGCGTTGACGTTGGGGTTGCCGTCGCGGTCACCGCCAATCCACTGGCCCATGCGCAAAAAATTGGCCACCGGTTGATGGCCCAGCGCGGCCTCCAGGTTGGCGTAGATGCGCGGGATTTCGCGCAAAAAAGTCGATTCGTAGTAGCTCAGCGCGTTTTCCACCTCGTCGGCAACGGTCAGTTTGGAGAAGCGCAGCAGCCGGGTTTGCCACAGTTGCAGCACCCGCGCGCGCAAGTGTTGTTCGTTGGCCACCAGCTCGCGCGGGGTCAGTGCGTCGCCCGGCACCTGGTAAGCGGCCGCCTGCGCCAGGATGTCGTCGCGGGTGGTCAGCAGTTGGGCAATGTCACGCTCGGCATCCAGAATGCTTTTGCGTTGCACCTCGGTCGGGTGCGCGGTGAGCACCGGTGAGACAAAGCTGTGGCTGAGCATGTCGCTGATGGCTTGCGGCGTGATGGCGGCATCACTCAAGCGCTTGAGCGTCATGTCGATATTACCCTCGCGCAGGCTGCCCGCGCGCTCGTAGTGGGCACGGCGACGGATGTGGTGGCGGTCTTCGGCCAGGTTGGCCAGGTGGCTGAAGTAGGTAAAAGCGCGCACCACGCTGACCGTCTGGTCACCGCTGAGCGATTTCAGCAGCTTGCTCAGTGCCTTGTTGGCTTCATGGTCAGCATCGCGGCGGAAGGCCACCGACAGTTGGCGGATGTTCTCAATCAGGGCAAAAGCTGCATCGCCCTCTTGCTCGCGGATCACGTCGCCCAGAATGCGGCCCAGCAGGCGGATGTCGTCGATCAGCGGTTGTTCGGTGTTGTCAGTGCGACTTTTGGGTTGCTGCGGGTGCTGAGGGCGCTTTTGTTGGGTTTGTTTCATGATATTCGTCAAAGCTGGGATACCGGTTTAAAGCAACAGTCATGCTAGCATCCCCGGCCTGTTCAAATTCCCCCGAGATGATCGCTTACTGAGCCAAATATATGAGCAAATTTACCATCGCCACCAGAGAAAGTCGCTTGGCCATGTGGCAGGCTGAGCATGTGCAGTCGCTATTGCGCGGCATGGGTCATGCCGTTGATCTGCTGGGCATGACGACACAGGGTGACCAGATTCTGGATCGGGCGTTGAGCCAGGTCGGCGGCAAAGGCCTGTTTGTCAAAGAGCTGGAGGTGGCCCTTGAACTGGGTAAAGCCGACCTGGCGGTGCATTCTCTCAAAGATGTGCCGATGGAGCTGCCCGAAGGCTTTGCGCTGGCCTGCGTGATGCAGCGTGAAGACCCGCGCGATGCGTTTGTTTCCAACAAATTTGCCAGCCTGGGCGCATTGCCGCAGGGCGCGGTGGTGGGAACCTCCAGCCTGCGCCGCGTGGCTTTGCTGCGCGCGCTGCGCCCAGACCTGAAGATTGACGCGCTGCGCGGCAACCTGGACACGCGTCTGCGTAAACTCGACGAGGGTCAGTACGACGCCATTGTGCTGGCAGCGGCCGGCCTGAAGCGGCTCGGGTTGTCGCAACGCATCCGCGCCATTTTTGAGCCCACGCAGATGCTGCCAGCGGCTGGTCAAGGTGCGCTGGGCATCGAAGTGCGCAGCGCGCGCAACGATGTGGTGCAGGCGCTGTCGTCTTTGGTGCATCAGACGACCTGGTTGGCAGTGGCCGCCGAGCGCGCGGTCAGCAAAGCCATGGGCGGCAGTTGCTCGATGCCGTTGGCGGCTTATGCCACGCTGGCTGGCGCCCAACTGACAATCGACGCTGCCTGGGGTGATACTGACAACCAACTGCCGCTGGTGCGCGTGCGCCTGCAAGACATGGTGACCGACTTGGCCAGCGCCGCAGACTTGGGGCAACGCGTGGCGGCCAACCTGCGTGCGGCGGTTTATGCGCAAGGTGGACGGCTGGCACATTTGGAATAAATCGGCGCCATCGACCCCTTATCATGCGTGTCATCGTCACCCGGGTGCAGCCGCAAGCCGACAGTTGGGTGAAGCAGCTTGTAGGCCGGTTTGACGCGTTGGCACTGCCGTTAATCGTGGTCAGCGCCGCCCGTGACGTTGCAGCGGTGCAAGCGGCCGGGAAACGCTGGGCTGACTACACCGCCGTAATGTTTGTCAGCAGTCACGCGGTCCAATTTTTCTTTGAACAAAATATGGCGTTAGCGCAGACTGCACAAGCACCAAGTGCTCTTATAACAAGAGCGTGGGCGACCGGCCCAGGGACCCGCGCTGCGCTGCTCAAGCAGGGGCTGGCAGCGACGCTGGTGGACTCTCCCGCAACCGACGCCGGGCAGTTTGACTCGGAGGCGCTGTGGCAGTCGGTACGCCAGCAGATCACGCCCGGGGCGCGGGTGTTGATCGTCCGGGGCAATTCATCCGCCGTAAACACGGGCGCTGGCAGTGACGACGCCGATGGCACTGCGGGCGTCGGGCGCGACTGGCTGGCCCAGCAATTGCGCCAAGCCGGGGCGACGGTTGATTTTGTCGTTGCCTACCAGCGCGGCGCACCCGTATGGAGCGCGTCACAGCGCGCACTGGCGTCGGCCGCGGCCAGCGACGGCTCGGTCTGGCTGTTCAGCAGTGCTGAGGCAGTGCAATACTTGGGGGCACTGTTGCCCGCTCAAGACTGGTCGGACGCGCGCGCGCTGGCCACGCACCAACGCATTGCTCAGGCGGCGCGTTGGCTTGGCTTTGGCCTTGTGGCCCAGGCGCGTCCGACGCTGGCCGACGTGCTGGTTTCGCTAGAATCTTTGTCATGACTGCCGACCTTGCGCCAGACGCTGTGGCCGCCCAAGCCCCATCGACCGACGGCGCTGCGATCTCCCCGCAGACCAGCCCGGACGACGCTGCCCAGCCTGCGCGCGTGCTGCCGCGCGCTTGGTTGGTGATGCTGGTTGGCCTGACTTTGGTCACGCTGGTGGCCACGCTGCTGCTGTGGCAAAAAGTCTCGAATATGCAGGAACAGTTGGCGCGCCAGAGTGCCGAGGCACAGTCGGTGTCGTTGGAGGCACGGGCGCTGGCCCGGCAGGCGGTCGAGGTGGCGCAACAGACGACAGCGCGCTCGGCGGTGCTGGAGGTGCGTTTGGGTGAGGTGGCGTTGCAGCGTAGTCAGCTCGACGAGCTGATGCAAAGCCTGTCGCGTTCGCGCGATGAGAACTTGGTGGTCGATATTGAAGCGGCATTGCGCCTGGCGCAACAGCAGGCGCAGTTGACCGGCAGTGTCGAGCCGCTGCTGGCCGCACTCAAGAGTGCTGAACAGCGGGTGGCGCGCGCGGCGCAACCGCGCCTGGGGCTACTGCAACGCGCGTTGGCGCGTGATATTGACCGGGTCAAGTCGGCGGCGGTCAGTGATACGCCCAGTATGCTGGTCAAACTTGACGAACTGGTGCGGCTGGCCGATGACCTGGTGTTGGCCAATGCGGTGCAGCCGGTGCGAGGCCGAGCCGAAAAACCAACGGCAGCGGCGTCGCAGTTGAAGTCCGGCTGGCAGACCATGCTTGGGCTGGCGCTGGAGGAAGCACGCCATCTGGTTCGGGTCAGTCGGGTTGCTGCGCCCGATGCAGTGCTGCTGTCGCCACAACAGTCTTTCTTTGTGCGGGAAAACCTCAAGCTCACCCTGCTCAATGCGCGGCTGACCCTGTTGTCGCGTCAGGTAGATGCCACGCGTGCCGACCTGCGCAGCGCCGAGGGGATGCTGCGCAAGTATTTTGACGTGCAGTCGCGCAACACCCAGACCGCCGTTGCCCTGCTACAGCAATTGCAGCAACAGACGCGCAATCTGCAATTGCCACGCGTTGACGACACGCTGGCGGTGCTGGCGACCGCTGCTGCCGGACGGTAAGAACCATGCGTTTTGCCCTGTGGTTTCTGGGTCTGTTCGGTGTGGCCGTGGCGTTGGCGATGTTCGCCAGCGGTAACGACAGCACGGTCACCTTCTTCTGGCCGCCGCACCGGGTCGATTTGTCGCTGAATTTCTTTGGCGTGTTGCTGGTTCTTCTGTTTGTGCTGCTGTACCTGGCCTGGCGCGGTCTGGCGGTGTTGTTTGCGATGCCCGGACAGGCTCGTTTGTGGCGCTTACGGCATCAGGAGCGCGTCATGAACGCCGCACTGCTGGACGCACTGTCGCACCTGATGGCTGGGCGTTATCTTCGCGCGCGCAAGGCCGCCGAGCTGGTGATCGCGCGTGAGGCGGCGCTCACGCGCGCAGGTGAAGCCTGGTCCGAAGCCTCCCGGCTGCGCGTGCTGGCGCATTTGTTGGCCGCCGAGAGCGCCCACGCACTACAGGATCGCAGCGCGCGCGAATTGCATTTCAGCCAGGCGCTGGCGCAATCGGCGCGGACCGATGCCGCCAGCACGCGCGACGGTGTGCAGTTGCGCGCCGTGCGCTGGTCGCTGGAAGATCGGGATGCCGATCAGGCGTTGCAGTGGCTCAGTGAGCTGCCGTCGGGCGTGGCACGGCGCACGCTGGCGTTGCGCCTGCGTTTGAAAGTCGCTCGGCTGGCCGGGCGCAACGACCTGGCATTGGAGACCGCGCGGTTGTTAATCAAGCACCGCGCGTTCAGTGGTTTGGCCGCTACCAGTTTGGTGCGCGCGCTCGCGCTGGAATGCATTTTGGCCAGCAACGACGCTGAACAACTGCTGGCGATGTGGTCGCGTCTGGAGGCATCCGAGCAAGCCCTGCCGGAAGTGGCGGTGACAGCGGCTGGGCGTCTGTTGCGGCTGGACGGCGGGGTCGCTCAGGCGCTCGATTGGCTGCTGCCGGTGTGGCAGCGCATGATCGACCCGGACCGTGGCTTGAGCAGCGATCAAAAAGTGTTTCTGATTCGTGTCATGGAAAACAGTTTTTCTGTGTCGGGCCAGGCGATCGACAGTACCTGGCTGGCGCGCATCGAAGCTGCGCAGTTGGCCGACCCTGGCGATGCAGCGTTGCAGTACCTGGCCGGGGTGGCGTGTTTGCATTTGCAACTATGGGGCAAGGCGCAGCAGTTGATTGGGCAGGCGCTGCCGCGCTTGCAAGACGCCGGACTGCTGACGCGGGCCTGGCAGGTGCTGGCCGAGCTGGCACAGCGCCAGGGCCACGACAGCCAGGCGGCAGATGCCTGGAAGAACGCTGCCCAGGTGACGCTGCACCGACGTGTCTGAGCACAGCCGTTGGCTGAGGGGCCAAATGGACAACTTGCTACGTAACGAGCCCTAAACTTTCCCAGGTCGTGACTTGCTTAGTTTTCGCGTCTATCATCATGCCATGAGCACATTCATTGAACACATTGTCAAACTGACCGATCACCGTGACCGTGATCTGCTGGAACTAACGCTGTCCAAGGCACTGATTGACCTGCTGCCGCTGGACCGGATCGTGATCGCGCGGGTGATGAGCGAAGACGGTGAAAGCCGCTGGTTGGAGGTCGCCCGGCTGGACGTCAAGGGTGGCGGGCGCGTGATTGACCCGCAGCGGGTGGACTTTCAGACGCTGGTCAAGCTTGCAGACAACGCGGATCGACTGCGTTGTCTGCAAAGCCGTGAACGGGTGGAGATTGCCTGGGCCGGTCCGGACGGTCCGCGCATTACCCTGTTGCCGCTGTTTTCAGACTCACGCCCGCAGGACGCAGGCGTGCTGGAGCTGCACTCTGATGGGCAGTTGTCTGACGACAGTCTGGCGCTGATCGACGCGTTGCGGCAAATCTACCGCAATATGTACCGCCTGCTGGAGTACAGCGACCGCGATCCACTGACCGGTTTGCTCAACCGCAAGTCGCTTGACGACGCGTTTTACAGTGCGGTGCTGGAAGACCTGGAGGCCGTGAGCGTTGGCAAAGCGACCGGTCAGAGCGCCGCCGACAGCGAACGCAGACACCGGGTGCCAGCCAATTACTGGCTCGGCGCGGCGTCGATCGACAATTTTGGGCTGATCGTTGAACAGCACGGGCAGGCCGCAGCCGACGACGTGCTACAGCGCGTGGCGCGCTTGGTCAGTAGTACCTTCCGGACCTATGATCTGCTCTACCATTTTGATGGTGAAAATTTTGGCGTGTTACTTCATTGCCCTGACGAAGCACTGGTCTTGTCGGCGTTTGAGCGTTTCAGGAGTAGCGTTGAAAGCTATCGTTTTGCAAGCGTTGGCAGGGTCACGGTGAGCTCTGGTTTTACCAGCGTGGGGGCACAGGACTCACCCGCCAGTGCGCTTGAAAACACCCAGTTGGCGATCGACTTTGCACGCCGCGGCGGGGGCAACAAGGCGTGCAGCCATCTGGGGCTGGTGCGCCGGGGCTTTTTTGCCACCCGGGGCACCGCCAACCCAGGTTAATTACAGCAGCGGCTGCGCCTCAAACGCCAGCGTGGTGGCGCGCAGGTCGCGCTTGGTCTCTACCAGTACCAGCGCACGATCATCCAGGGTCACCGCCGGCGGGCGTTCGCGCGGGACATGAACTGGGTTTGGCTGCGCGGCAATTTCGGCCTGGACCGTAGCCACCTTATCGGCATTGGAAGTAATCCACGTCAGCCCGCTTTGCTGCGCGACCTGTTCGAGCTCAGCCATCGGCAGGGTGTAGTTCGGCACCATCGGCAGTTGCGCTTGAGGTGGCGCGACCGGTGCGGGCGCAGCAGCGCTGCTGAGTGGCTCTGACACGGGTGCCACCGTTACCTCGGTTGGTACGGGTGTATAGGCTGGTTCAATCGCAATCACGGATTCAATGTTTTCTGTAGCCGTCGCAGCGGCTATAGCGGGCGGCGCTGACGGCTGGGTGTCGCTGTTGGCTGTAACGTTGAAGTACGATTTGCGAGGAGTAGTGTCATTGGCATCGTTGACCGGCTGGTCTGGCGTAGCCGGCGACGGTTCAGCGGGCTGATTGCCAACTGGGGCTGGATTGGCGTTGCGTTCACCACGCGGGCGGCGTTCACGGCCGTAACGGTCGCGCGAGCGCTTTTCACGCGTACCGGCGTCATCACGCGGGGCAAAGTCATTGCGCGCGCCGGCGTCGCCAACTTGCAGCGGGCTCACGTCGTCACCAACCGGCATGGCATTTGCTGGAGCGCCGCTATCGGTGGTCGGTGCTTGCATCGGGCCATCGGCGCGGACTTGTCCGTCTGGACGGGGACCACGTGGACGCCGTTCGCCACGACCCTGGCGCCCAGTGCGTTCGCCGCGCGGTTCATTGCGCAAGGCTTCTGGAGGCAGCTCGTTGACGGCACCATCTTGCACTGGCGGGTCGGCCGGCAATCCATTGGCCGGGTTGTCCAGCCGTTCACGCGCCGGGCGTTCGCTGCGGTCGCGGCCGCTGCGATCCCCCCGGCCACCCCGGCTGTTGCGACCTTCACCACGCGGACCACGGCCTTCCGGGCGGTCACCGCGCGGCCCACGGTTGCCGTCGCGGCCGCCTCGACCGTCACGCGCCGGCTGCGCGTCAGTGACAGGTGCAGTCACCGGCGTCTGAGTTGCCGCTGGTGTGGGGTTCGGGGCAAACAGGTTCTTCAACCAGCCAAAGAAACCGCCTTGCGCCGGTGTTGTAGCGTTCGGCTTGGCAGCGGGTATGGCCGCTGCGATGGGTGCGCTGGCCACGGGTTCGGGCTTGGGCGGTGCCACCGGAGCGGGTGCATCAGGCAACACCCCTTTGATCACCGGCGTCTGCCGGTTGGTCGGCTCTTGCGAGCGGCGCGTCACGGTGGGGGCGTCTTCGACCTCTTCGGCCAAGGTGTAGCTGGCGGTGATGTTGTCCAGCCGCGGGTCGTCGAATTTGAGGCGTTCGAGCTTGTAGTTGGGCGTTTCCAGTGATTTGTTGGGCACCATCAGTACGTTGATGCGCTGTTTGAGTTCGATTTTGTCGATTTCGGTGCGCTTTTCGTTTAACAGGAACGAAGCCACCTCCACCGGCACCTGGCACAGCACACTGGCGGTGTTGTCCTTGAGTGATTCTTCCTGGATGATGCGCAGAATTTGTAGCGCGCTCGATTCAGTGTCGCGGATGTGGCCAGAGCCACCGCAGCGCGGGCAGGGGATGGAAGCCCCCTCACTAAGCGACGGGCGCAGCCGCTGACGGCTCATTTCCATCAGGCCAAATTTGCTGATCGAGGCAAACTGCACACGAGCGCGGTCCTGGCGCAGCGCGTCGCGCAGGCGGTTTTCGACCTCGCGGCGGTTTTTGGACTCTTCCATGTCGATGAAGTCGATCACGATCAGGCCACCCAGGTCGCGCAGCCGGGCCTGGCGCGCCACTTCGTCAGCGGCTTCCAGATTGGTGCGGGTGGCGGTTTCTTCGATGTCACCGCCCTTGATGGCCCGCGCCGAGTTGACATCGACGCTGACCAGCGCTTCGGTGTGGTCGATCACGATCGCGCCGCCGCTGGGTAGCGTGACGGTGCGGGCGTACGCGGTTTCGATCTGGTGTTCGATCTGGAAGCGGCTAAATAGCGGTGCGTCGTCACGGTAGCGTTTGACGCGTGCCGCGTGTTCGGGCATGACGTGCGCCATGAATTGCTGCGCCTGGTCATAGACATCGTCAGTATCGATCAGGATGTCGCCGATGTCGCTGCTGAAATAGTCGCGGATGGCGCGAATCACCAAAGACGACTCCTGATAAATCAGGAACGCGCCTTTGCCGGCCCTGGCTGCACCGTCGATGGCAGCCCACAACTTGAGCAGGTAGTTCAGGTCCCACTGCAGCTCAGGCGCGCTGCGGCCAATACCGGCAGTACGGGCAATGATGCTCATGCCACCCGGGTACTCAAGCTGGTCGAGCGCTTCTTTGAGCTCAGCGCGGTCGTCGCCTTCGATGCGGCGACTGACGCCGCCACCGCGCGGGTTGTTCGGCATCAGCACCACGTAGCGCCCGGCCAGGCTGACAAAAGAGGTCAGTGCGGCGCCCTTGTTGCCGCGCTCTTCTTTTTCGACCTGAACCAACAGCTCCTGGCCTTCCTTGATGGCGTCCTGGATGCGCGCCTGGCTGACCGACACGCCTTGCTGGAAATACTGTTTGGAGATTTCCTTGAACGGCAAAAAGCCGTGACGCTCTTCGCCGTAATCGACAAAGCACGCTTCCAGCGACGGCTCGACACGCGTGACGACAGCTTTGTAGATGTTGCCCTTGCGTTGCTCGCAGCCTTCAATTTCAATCTCGTAGTCGAGCAGTTTTTGCCCGTCCACCACGGCCAGCCGGCGTTCTTCAGCCTGAGTGGCGTTAATCAGCATCCGTTTCATGGGGTGCGCTCCTTCGTTTCAATGACAATGACTGGCTCACGGGGAGCCATTGATACACCGACGAGGCTTTGAAACGCGCAGAAAACAGCCGCAGAGCTCGAACTCAAACAATGAGTCCGGGCCGAGGCACGGGCAGGGGAGCGATTGGTTCCAGAGGATAAACTGCTATCGGTTGGATAGCTATCTGCGCCCGTTGTACAGGCGCTTGAGACCAATGCAAGCCAACAAACAGCACGCACGCGCGCTGCTGGCAAAAATGCATCAAGGTCAACAAAACGAACATATCGCTTCAGTCCATTCACAGCACGGTGGCTGTGAATTTTGGGTATTCCGAATCAGGGTTTCAAGGCATCGACTTGACCCGGCCTTCATGGCGCCATTGGGGTCCTTTGGGACACCCAACCTGCAGCCATGAACGTCAGGCGGTACCGACGTTACTGGGGCGTGCCGCGATGCGTGAACTAAACTCCAACGCTCTCCCGAATTGATTTTCAGATTCATCAACCCGTTCAACGGCACGTTTTTCCAGTGACAGACATTATAGAGGGCAAAGGTGTTTCGGCGTTGCCGCAAGCCCGCTTCGTGCGTGTAGATGACGACAGCAGCGGGCAGCGCGTTGACAATTTTTTGATGCGTTTGCTCAAGGGTGTGCCCAAGACTCACATTTACCGCGTCATCCGCAGCGGCGAGGTGCGCGTCAACAAGGGACGCGTGACGGCCGATAGCCGGGTCCAGGCTGGCGACCTGGTGCGTCTGCCGCCGCTGCGGCTGTCGCAGCGCGCCGATGACAAGCAGCAGGCCATGGCCGCTCAGGCAGTGCGTGGGGTACCGGTGCGTGCCTTCACCGTCTTGCTGGAAGACGACCACCTGTTGGCCCTGGACAAACCGGCCGGGGTGGCGGTGCATGGTGGCTCTGGTGTGAGCTTTGGCGTGATCGAGCAGTTGCGCATGGCGCGGCCCGAGGCGCGTTTTCTGGAGTTGGTGCACCGGTTGGACCGCGAAACCAGCGGCATTTTGCTGGTCGCCAAGAAGCGCAGTGCGTTAAAGCACCTGCAAGAGCAGTTTCGCCAGCGTCAGACCGGCAAGACCTATCTGGCGATGGTGCGTGGCGTTTGGCCGGCCAAGCTCAAGGTGCTGGACAAACCGCTGCACAAATACCTGCTGGAAGGCGGTCAGGCGCAGGCCGGTGAGCGCCGGGTGCGCGTGGTGTCACGCGATGACCCAGACGGTATGCCCGCGCTGACACTGGTGAAAGTGCGGGCCTCAACGCCCGAGGTTTCGCTGCTGGAAGTCACTATCAAGACCGGGCGCACGCACCAGATCCGGGTGCATTTGGCCAGCGCCGGTTACCCGATTCTGGGCGACGACAAATACGGTGACTTTGAACTGAACAAAGCCCTGGCGCGTGCGCAGCCCCAGCCAAGTCAGTCAAGCCTACAGCGGATGTTTTTGCACGCCTGGCGCTTGCAATTGCATCACCCCGCTAGTGGTGAGGAACTTCAATTGCTGGCAGACCTGCCGCCTGAACTGGCGCGGTTCGCGCAAAGCGTCGTTCCTGACGCGTTCGCCCCGACACACCCAACCTCTGCAAACCCTCAGCCATGACCCACCGCCGCTTTGACCTGATTGCCTTCGACTGGGACGGCACGCTGTTTGATTCGACCGCCATCATTGCGCGCTGTATTCAGGCCGCAGTGCGCGACGTGGGCGGGCGCGAGCCAACGTTTGAAGCAGCCTCCTACGTGATCGGCATGGGGCTGATGCAGGCGCTGGCGCACGCCGCACCCGACGTTCCAGAAGAGTTGTATCCCAAGCTGGGCGACCGCTATCGCCACCACTACTTTGCCATTCAGCACGAAATCAGCCTGTTTGACGGCGTGCTGCCGTTGCTGGCAAAGCTCAAGGCGCGAGGTCATCTACTAGTGGTAGCTACCGGCAAAAGTCGGCGCGGGCTGGATGAGGCGCTACAGTCGGTGCTGCTGGCTGGCGTGTTTGACGCGTCACGCACCGCCGACCAGACCGCTGGCAAGCCCGACCCGCTGATGCTGCGCGAACTGATGGCCGAGTTTGGCGTGCCGCCCGAGCGCACCTTGATGATTGGTGACACCACGCACGACCTGCAGATGGCGCTCAACGCCGGTTGTGCCAGTGTCGGGGTGAGCTACGGTGCACACGACGGCAGTGAGCTGACCAGCCTGCAACCGCTGTTTGTGGCGCATGAGGTACAGCAGTTGCACGACTGGCTGCTGGCCAATGGTTGATATGACGCAGCACTGTTTGCACTTTGGCCATCGGGGGCGTGATTGAATCAGGCTGGCGCATCGCAATCGGTGTATCTTTGCCAGTCACAAGACCTGTTTGACAGCGGTATTGCAGTGCCCTTTGAGGTGCGCTACTACGCGCGCCCGTGTGCCGCTTTTGCGGTGCGTTACGGTGGCAAGGTTTATGCCTATCTGAACCAGTGCTCACACGTGCCGATGGAGATGGACTACCAGCCCAACCAGTTTTTTGATAGCAGTGGCCACTGGTTGATGTGCGCCACCCATGGTGCCATGTATTGTCCCAGCAGCGGGCACTGCCGCATGGGCCCGTGCCGTGGCGGTCTGGTACCGATTGAGGTCAGTGAGGCTGATGGCGTTGTGCACTGGCATACTTCAGACAAATTTCAGGTTGATATCAACGCGTGAATACGTTCTGACCGATCGCGCAGGTGGCATCGACAACACCCCGGAGTTATATGGAAAATAGGTCACAAACCGATATGGAACAAGCGCCACGTGCTTCTGAAAACGGAGCGTGTCAGACCACTTCAAACGTCGCATGGGAGCGCGCCACGCTGGAAAAGCTGGTCTTTGCCGCGCTGCGCGAGCAGACACTGGCACGGCGTTGGCGCATTTTTTGGCGCATGAGCTGGCTGCTGGTAATCGCGGCACTGGTGTGGCTGGCGTGGAGTGAAAGCAATGTGAGCAAAAACGTCGCTACTCCGCACACTGCAGTAGTCGAAATCAAGGGCGAGATTGCCAACGGCGCCGACGCCAGCGCCGAACTGGTGTTGGCGTCGGTCAGCGCGGCGCTGGAGGACAGCGGCGCGCAGGCGCTGGTGTTGCTGATCAATTCGCCCGGCGGCAGCCCGGTGCAGGCCGGCATCATCAACGACGAAATCCGCCGTCTGAAGGCGCTGCACAAGAAGCCGGTCTATGCAGTGGTGGAGGAGTCGTGTGCGTCGGCTGCCTATTACATCGCGGTGTCGGCCGACAAGATATTCGTTGACAAGGCCAGCATTGTCGGCAGCATTGGCGTGCTGATGGACGGCTTTGGTTTTACCGGCCTGATGGACAAGATGGGTATTGAACGGCGCCTGATGACGGCGGGTGAAAACAAGGGCTTTCTGGACCCGTTCAGCCCACAAACCGAGCGCCAGCGCGCCTACGCCCAGACGATGCTCGATCAGATCCATCAGCAATTTATCGACGTCGTCAAGGCCGGACGGGGCAATCGCTTGAAAGAAACGCCGGAGATGTTCAGCGGTCTGTTCTGGAGCGGCCAGCAGGCGGTTGAATTAGGCCTGGCCGATCAACTTGGCAATCTGGACTACGTCGCGCGTGAAGTGGTCAAGGCCGAAGACATTGTCGATTACACCCGTCGTGACAATGTCGCCGAGCGTCTGGCCAAGCGCTTTGGCGCTGCCGTGGGCGGCGCCGTAGTGCAGGCGATGCGGTCGTCGGCTGTGCTGCGATAACTGGAATGGTCTGGTGCCTAACCCAAACACAGTCGGTCTGTACAAGCCGCAGAATTGGGGTCAGAGCCCAAATCGGTGGTGAGCGGTCGGCGTGCTTGAAGACTTGAGCCCGAATTGGGATCTGACCCCAATTCAGCTACCCCGACAGCGTCTAGCGGCGTGCGCTGCAGGTTCAATCATGCACATGCCAGCAGTTAATCCAAGCGGATCAGCGTCCAATCAGAAAAAGGCAGGGCGTAGCGTTGTCAGCAACGATAGGTCGCTTTTTCCAGTCGGCAACCGCTTCGCTAACGATGCTTGACCGCGCCAACGTCAGACCGGACGCCAGGCACAGTCGTGTGTTGGGGTGCAGTATGTGCAGCAACGCCTGCAACAGCGCCTGGTTGCGATACGGGGTTTCTATGAACATCTGGGTTTGGCCGGTGCGCACGGACAGTGCCTCCAGCTCACGGATGCGCGTGGCGCGAGCCTCTGGTTCTTGCGGCAGGTAGCCAACAAACGCAAAGTTTTGCCCGTTCATTCCGCTGGCCGCCAACGCCAACAGCATCGACACCGGTCCGACCAGCGGTACGACGGTGATGCCTAGCGCGTGCGCGGCGCGCACCACGGATGATCCTGGATCGGCCACCGCAGGCATGCCCGCTTCGCTCAGCAGACCCAGGTTGTGGCCTTGCAGTGCGGGTTGCAACAGGTTGCTGGCGTCAAAAGTACCGTCGTGATCGCCTTTTTTGTGCACGCTGCGTGGTAGCTCCACGATCGACAGTGTCTGTAGCGTCTGGCCTAACGGCACCAGTGCGTC
>JAQTSL010000316.1 GCA_028711355.1 Rhodoferax sp. | reverse complement strand
AAAAAGCCCACCGGCACGCTGTTGATCGACTACCTGCTGCCCGGCAAAAATCTGTATCTGTTTGGCACTGGCACCGGTCTGGCGCCGTTTTTGAGCATCGTGCGTGACCCTGACACCTACGAAAAGTTTGAAAAAGTCATTCTGGTCCACGGCGTGCGTCAGGTCGCCGAGCTGGCCTACCTGGACTATTTGACCGTTGATCTGCCGCAGCACGAATTTTTGGGTGAGATGGTTACCAAGCAGATGCTGTATTACCCCACCGTGACACGTGAGCCGTTCAAAAACCGCGGCCGCATTACCGACCTGATTGACTCTGGCAAGCTGCAAGCCGACCTGGGTTTGCCCAAGTTCGACCCTGCGACCGACCGCGCCATGATGTGCGGCAGCCCAGCCCTGTTGAAAGACCTGAAAGCCATTCTTGAAAAGCGTGGCTTCCTGGAGGGCAATACCACCAAGCAAGGCGACTTTGTCGTTGAACGCGCCTTTGTGGAGCAATAAGCATGAGCCATCACGACGTTTATGCCATCGGTAACGCGCTGGTGGATTCCGAGTATGCTGTTTCTGACGAACTGTTAACCTCTGCCGGTGTGGCCAAGCGCCATATGACGCTGATCGATGCGCCGCGCCGCGCCGAACTGCTGCACCACGTGCACGGCATCCAGGCGCACCGCACCGGCGGTGGCTCCGCCGGCAACACCATCGTGGCGCTGGCGCAGTTGGGTGGCAAAGGGTTTTACTCGTGCCGCGTGGCTGACGACGAGCTGGGTGAGTTTTATACCCAAGATCTGGTGGCGCACGGTGTGGCCACCAACCTCACGCACACCAAGCCCCCAGAGGGTCAGACCGGCGTTTGCTTGGTGATGGTGACGCCCGATGCCGAACGCAGCATGAGCACGTTTCTGGGCGCTACCGCCGAGCTGGACGCCTGCGCGCTGCACCCGCACGACATTGCCAAGTCCAAGGTTTATTACATGGAAGGTTACCTGGCGGCCTCGCCCACCGGTTTGGACGCTGCCATCCGTGGCCGCACGCTGGCCGCGCAAGCCAGTGTCAAGCTGGCCACCACGCTCAGCGACATGAGCATGATCAACTTTTGCCGCGCTGGCCTGGACGCCATGGTGGGCAACGCCGCCACCGGTATGTTGGATTATTTGTTTTGCAACGAAGAAGAAGCTCAGACCTGGTGCGGCACCACCGACCTGGCGGCCATCTGCCAGCAGCTCAGCACGCAGGCGCGCGTGGTGTGCCTGACGCGCAGCGCCAAAGGTAGCATCATCATTGAAGGCGACCAGCGCACCGAGGTCGCTGCCACAAAGGTGAAGGCCGTCGATACCAACGGCGCCGGCGACATGTATGCCGGTGCCTTTTTGTACGCTGTGACGCACGGTCACAGCACGGCGCAGGCGGCCTGGCTGGCCAACCAGTGCGCGGGCCAAGTGGTGTCGCAGGTGGGCAACCGGCTTAGCCAAGCAGCCATGGATCAGATGAAACGCGACTTTGCGCGTCATCTGAACGCCTGACACCCACGGCCTTCAGGGCACCTCAAACAAAATAATGACTGTCATTGCGGGCCACCACCCGCAATCCATGACACCAAATGCATGGATACCGGGTCGGTGCCCGGTATGACATCCCGTTCTTTCCCTTGACCAAGGTTGTCTCTGTAGCAGGGACAATCTCGGATAATCCGCATCCCCCGCCAGTTTCAGCGCACCTTTACCTGCGCTGACTGGCATGTCGTTACCCCATCCGGAGCTCTTTTAATGACCACCGTTGCTGCTTTGGCACGTCGCCAATTTATACAAAAAACATCTGTAGCCCTTGCTGCTTCTGCGCTGCCAGCTATTAATTTTGCGCAATCGGAGGCACCTGCTGCACGCACGTTTGACCCGCAACCCGGCCACTGGCGCACCTTTGAGTTGACCACCCGGGTGGTGATTGCCAAGCCGCAAGGCACCACCAAAGTCTGGTTGCCAGTGCCCAGCGTCAACACTGACTGGCAACAGTCGCTGGAAAGCAGTTTCTCCAGCAACGGCAATGCGCACCTCATCAGCGACGGCCACCACGGCGCGCGCATGATCTATGCGGAATTTTCCGACAACGTGGCGCAGCCATATGTGGACCTCACCAGCCGCATCAAGACGCAAAACCGCAAGATGCAAGTGGCGCACATAAGCCCGGTGGCGGTGGACGCGACCGAGTTGCGTGCTGAGCTGGGCGCCACCCGCCTGCTGCCGACCAACGGCATCGTGCGTGAAACGGCTTTGAAGGCCGTGGCTGGTGCGCGCACCGACGCAGAGAGAGCCCAAAAACTCTACGACTGGATCGTTACCAACACCTACCGCGAGCCTAAAACCCTGGGTTGCGGCAAGGGCGACATCAAAGCCATGCTGGAAACTGGCACCCTGGGCGGCAAGTGCGCTGACCTGAACGCGCTGTTTGTTGGCCTGTGTCGTGCGGCTGGCTTGCCCGCGCGTGACGTGTATGGCTTGCGCCTGGTGCCCAGCGCCTTTGGCTACAAAGAGCTCAGCGGCAACCAGGCCAAGCTGCAAGGGGCGCAGCATTGCCGCTCTGAAGTGTTTTTAAAAGGCCACGGTTGGGTGGCGATGGACCCCGCGGACGTAGCCAAGGTCATGCGCCAGGAAACCGCAGAGTGGATCAAAACCACGCAGCATCCACTGGTGGCACCGGTCAACAAGGGACTGTTTGGCGGCTGGGAAGGAAACTGGGTCGCTTTCAACACGGCGCACGACATCACGCTGCCACACAGCGCAGGCGGCCAACTGGGCTTTTTCATGTACCCAGTAGCCGAAACGGCGGCGGGCCGACTCGATTCGTATTCGCCCGACAGTTTTTCTTACCGTATCAGCGCCCGGGAGGTTTAGAGCCGTTGACCCAATCGGCAGCGGCATCAAAGCCCGTGTCCTGATGCTGGGCTTGATCCAGTTTAAGGACGGGCACGTGTCTGGCTGGGGACAATGCGCTTTGTCTTTTATCAAGCTGTCATGAAATCTGTATCACTCCCGATTTTTTCTGATGTCAAAGCTGCCGCCGAAAAGCCGCAGGGCTGGGCGTTTTTGCGACTGGGTTTTCGGCCTTTTTACCTGGCCGCAGCACTGGCCGCAGCGGTGTTGGTCCCGCTGTGGCTGATGATGTATTTGGGCCATGCGCCGTTCGATCCAGCAGTGCCCGCGCTGTTGTGGCACGCGCATGAAATGCTGTTTGGTTTTGCGACCACCGTGATCATTGGTTTTTTGATGACCGCGGGCAAAAACTGGACTGGACTGGCGACACCGCGCGGGCCGCTGCTGGGGGCATTGGCGTTGCTATGGCTGGCGGCCCGCTTGGCTGCACTGGGCACCTCGGTCTGGGTCTATGCGGCATTGGATGTGGCGCTGCTGCCGATCATTGCCATCATCTTTACACGCCTGTTGCTGCGCGCCAAAAATCACCGCAATCTGCCGTTGGCTGGCCTGTTGCTGCTGCTGGCGAGTGCCAACGGGGCCTTTCATCTGTCGGCCAACGGTGTACTGGCTATTTCGCCGCTGACACCACTGTATGCAGGCTTGGCGCTGATCACCATGATTGAATGCGTCATCGCCGGGCGGGTGATTCCGGCCTTTACCATGGCGGCCAACCCGGGCTTGCGTTTGGTGGCTTCGGTGACGCTGGAGCGGCTAGCGCTGGGTTTGAGCGCGCTCGGGCTTCTGCTGTGGGTGGTGGCACCGCCCAACGCGCTCACGGCGGCGATTTTGCTGGCCGCCAGCGCGGCGCACGCCACGCGTTTGCTGGGCTGGCGAACTGCCTTGACGCTGAAAAAGCCGATTCTGTGGATTCTGCACGCGGCTTACGCCTGGGTGCCTGTCGGCTTGGTTTTGCTTGCCGCAGCGCAACTGGGCTGGGTGGCTACATCGGTGGGCGTGCATGCGTTGGCGCTGGGCGCCACCGGTGGGTTGATCATCGGCATGATGACGCGTACCGCACGCGGGCATACCGGGCGGCCGTTGCAAGTCTCAAAGGCCGAGCTTGCAGCG
>JAQTSL010000315.1 GCA_028711355.1 Rhodoferax sp. | reverse complement strand
TGGCTTCGGCAGCAGGTGTCAAGGCAACAACAGTGGTTCGCGCGGCTTTACCCGCCTTCATTTGCCGAACAGAGGTCAGCAGATCTTCCTGAAACTGCGCCATTTCCTTGTCAACTGACTTAACCATTTTCTACCTCACGCTTGAGTTGGGCCAAAAATTCAGCCGGAAGATTGTCAAACTTGGCCTTGGCATACACGATGAGCAACCAGATACGTCCTTCAACTTCATTGAAATAAATCACTCTTGCGCCACCTCGCTTGCCCATGCCCTGGCGCGCCCAGCGCACCTTGCGACAGCCATTGGAGCCAGGAATGACATCACCCGAAAGAGGGTTGGCGGCGATCCAGTTGATGAATTCGGTGCGTTCAGATTCCGACCATACTTGATCCGCATATTTTTGGAAAATCGGAGTTTCTGAAACGGTATACATTGACGAAAATTATACGGCATTGCCGTATTTTTTGCAACAGCATAGTCATGCTGTGTCAAGCGTCATCCAAGGCATCAAACCCTGCGACAGCCAACGCTGCCGACCTGCCACTGAATCGATGCCCCCATCTGCACCGCTGCGGTTCCCAACATCGTTGCGGCGTGGTGATTGGGTCAGGTGACCGAGCGTTACAACATATGCAGACCCAGTTGCCACGCCGTGCACTGATACGGCTGACACAATTGATGCCTTGGTTCCCCAATTTTCAGCCCATGGGACAATCCCCCGATGCACCTTTTATTTGAAGAAACCGGCAAATTCCTGGCAGGGCGGCTGCTGTCCGAAACCGACGCTTCGGCGCAGGTTGAGCTCGACAGCGGCAAGCGCCTTAAGGTCAAGTCCAGCAATATCCTGATTCGCTTTGACAAGCCCGAACCGGCCCAACTGATTTTGTCCGCGCAGGCCGTTGCGGCAGGCATCGAGCTGGACATGGCCTGGGAATTCGCGCCCGAGGCTGATTTTGGTTTTGCCGAACTGGCGCGCGACTATTTTTCGGCGCAAGCCACGCTGGCCGAGCAGACCGGTATGTTGTTTGCGCTGTATGACGCGCCGCACTACTTTCGCCGCGCTGGCAAAGGGCGCTTTCGCAAGGCGGCGGCCGACGTGCTGGCGCAGGCGCTGGCGGCGATTGAAAAGAAAAAACAGGTCACCCGGCAAATTGAGGTCTGGGTCAAGCAACTCAGCCAAGGCGTTTGCCCGCAGCCGATTCGCGACCAGCTCTACAAAATCCTGTTCAAACCCGACAAAAATGCGCCCGAGTACAAAGCGGTGGTCGAAGCGTCGCGTGCCACGCACCTCGGGCCGTTAGACCTGCTGATCAAGGCCGGCGCCATCGATTCACCCTACCAGTTTCACTGGAAGCGCTTTTTGCTGGAAAACTTTCCCCGTGGCACCGGATGCCCCAAGCTGGAGGCTCCGCTCATCACCGACGACTTGCCGCTTGCCAGCGCCCGGGCGTTCTCGATTGACGACTCGGCCACCACCGAAATTGACGACGCGCTCTCGGTGCAAGGTCTGGGCACCGGCACGGTCACCGTGGGCATTCACATCGCTGCGCCGGGTCTGGCCATTGCCCCCGGCAGCGCGATCGACCAACTCGGCCGTGCGCGCCTTTCTACCGTCTATATGCCTGGCTACAAGCTGACCATGCTGCCCGACGAGGTGGTGCAAAACTACACCCTGATGGAGGGGCGCGACTGCCCGGCGGTGTCGCTGTACGTCACGCTGGATGAAGCCACGCTGGAGATCAAGGCAACCGAAACCAAGCTCGAGCGCGTGCACATCGGCGCCAATCTGCGCCACGACCAACTCGACGAGGTGGTCACTTTGCAATGGCTGGAAGACCCGGCGTTCATGCATAAAATAGACCCTAAGCCCTTGCTGAATAAGCGCCAACAGCTCTCATTTTTGCATCGTTTGGCAAACCACCTGAAAGCCCAGCGCGAGCTGGTGCGCGGCAAACCCGAAAACTTCAACCGGCCCGATTACAACTATCGACTGGTCGCCGCCGAGCCGCCTCAAGGCGACCAAACCCCCGCGGGGGGCAGCGAAGCACATGAAATGGCGAGCGCGGGGGCACACAAGTTCGGTAACGACGATGCCGAACCACAAGGCACCGAGCAAGTCCAGATCAGCGTGCGCCAGCGCGGCGCGCCGCTGGATTTGATCGTGTCTGAAGCCATGATCCTGGCCAACAGCACCTGGGGCGGCTGGCTGGCCGAACTGGGCGTGCCGGGCATCTACCGCAGTCAGGCCAGCATGGCCCCCGGTGTCAAAGTGCGCATGGGCACCAAGGCGCTGCCGCACGCCGGCCTTGGCGTCAAAAGCTACGCCTGGAGCAGCTCGCCGCTGCGCCGCTACACCGACCTGGTCAACCAGTGGCAGATCATCGCCTGCGCGCGCCATGGCAAAACTGCCGCGTTGGCAGCGCCCTTCAAGCCAAAAGATGCCGAGCTGTTTTCGATCATCTCCAGCTTTGACGCCGCCTACAGCGCCTATAACGGCTTTCAGAACGCGATCGAGCGTTTCTGGGTACTCAAATACGTGAAGCAGCAAGGCATCACCGAGGTCGAAGCCACCTTGTTCAAAGACAACCTGGTGCGTGCCGACCAGTTGCCGCTGGTGCTGGCCGTGGCTGGTGCCCAAGGCCTGCCGCGCGGCGCGCGGGTGCGCGTGCGGCTGGGCGACATCGACCTGGTGGCGCTGGATATCCACGGCACCGTGACCGAGCGGCTGGACGCCGAGTCGGGGCCGAGTGTTGAAGAAGACCTGGACGACGACACCGTGGCCGGCCCGATCGCCATCGCGGTCGATCTGAGTGAACCAGACGCAGCGGCCAGCGGCGCTGCCCCCAACGATCATCCGGCCCCGTGAACCTGCGCCGCATCAGCACCCTTCAGTTGGCGCTGAGCGTCTCGGTTGCCCTGCACGCCGCGCTGCTGACGGTGCGCCTGGTTGACCCCGAGGCGTTCAACCGGGTCTTTCAAGACACGCCGCTAGAGGTGGTGTTGGTCAACGCCCGCAGCACCGCGGCGCCCGATCTGGCACAGGCGATCGCGCAGGCCAACCTGGCCGGTGGCGGCGACGCCGACCAGGGCCGCGCCAGCAGCCCACTGCCGACTGCGCAAGAGACGATCCAGGGCGACACCGATGATCAAGACCAGGAACGCGACCTGCGTGAGATGCAGGCGCAGCAAAACCTGATGCTGTCGCACATCAAAAATGTGCTGGCCGCGATGCCGCCGGTGCAGGCACAAAAGACGTCACTGACGTCCGAGCAGGCCGAGCGCGAAGAAAAACGGCGCCAGTTGGTCAAGTTGCTGGCCGAGATTGAACGGCGCATCCAGCATGAAAACACGCGCCCGCGCAAGCGCTACATCAGCCCGGCCACGCGTGAGGCGGTCTATGCGGTCTATTACGACCGGCTGCGCCACGCCATCGAAGACCGGGGTACCGAAAACTTTCCGCAGCAGGGGGGCCAAAAGCTGTATGGCGAGCTGGTCATGATCGTCAACGTCAACAACGACGGACAGGTACTTTCGACCGAAATCGTGCAGGGCTCGGGCCAGCCGGCGCTGGACCGCCAGGCGCAGGTGATCGCGCGCAGCGCCGGGCCGTTTGGCGCCTTCAGCCGCGATATGCGCCGCCGTGCCGACCAGATCGCGGTGGTGTCGCGCTTCAAGTTCACCCGCGAAGACACGCTGGAAACCCGGCTGAGTGCCAAATAGTGTCAACCCACACTAACTGCCTACAGGGCTGCAAAGCCACTCCAAAGCATGAAAGATGGCTGTCATTGCTGACCCCGATCCACAATCCAGTGCAGTCCCGATTCACTGGATACCGGGTCGTCGCCCGGTATCACAACCTGTTCTCTCACATTAAACTGCTTGCCCCATGAACACCGATCTGTATTGCGTGATGGGCCATCCGGTGGCGCACAGCCAGTCGCCCTGGATTCACACCCGCTTTGCCGAGCTGACCGGGCAGGACATTCGCTACACCAAGCGCGAGATTGCCCTGGACCAGTTGGCCCGCAGTGTGCAGGTTTTTGTCGCAGAGGGTGGGCGCGGCTG
>JAQTSL010000314.1 GCA_028711355.1 Rhodoferax sp. | reverse complement strand
GAAAAGATCCGCGACGTGATCGGCAAGGGCGGCTCGGTGATTCGTGCGCTGACGGAAGAAACCGGTACGCAAATCAACATCGACGAAGACGGCACCATCACCATCGCGTCGGCTGACCCGGCCAAGGCTGAAGAAGCCAAGCGCCGTATCGAGCAGATCACCGCTGAGGTCGAAATTGGCAAGATTTATGAGGGCCCGGTCGTCAAGATTCTGGATTTTGGTGCGCTGATCAACCTGCTGCCCGGTAAAGATGGCTTGCTGCACATCAGCCAGATTGCGCACGAGCGCGTCGAAAAGGTGACCGATTACTTGAAAGAAGGCCAGATCGTCAAGGTCAAAGTGCTTGAGACCGATGAAAAAGGCCGCGTCAAGCTGTCCATGAAAGCCCTGCTGGATCGCCCGACACCAGAAAATCGCGAGTGATAGACATTCCGTTGCAATGAAATGAATAGTTGCTTGCGCTTAATCCATAAGGGCTGGAGGCTAAAAACCTATGAAGGTTGTTGAGATCACCCAATTCGGTAGCCCGGATGTTTTGCAGCTGGGCGATCGGCCTGTGCCCGTGGCGGCCGCAGGGCAGGCGCTGATTCGCGTCAGTGCCAGTGGTGTCAATCGGCCCGACGTGTTGCAGCGAAAGGGTTTGTATCCAGCACCTGCGGGTGCGTCTGATGTCTTGGGGCTGGAAGTGGCCGGGGTGATTGAGGGTGGCGACGCTGCTGAACTGGCCGAGGCTGGTTTGCATTTGGGTGACCGCGTTTGCGCCTTGGTGGCGGGAGGAGGCTATGCGCAGTGGTGTGTAGCACCGATTGCGCAATGTCTGCCCGTGCCAGCAGGTTTGAGTGACGTACAGGCCGCTGGTTTGCCAGAGACTTTCTTTACCGTGTGGAGCAACCTGATGGATCGTGGCCACCTGGTGGCTGGTGAAACCGTGTTGGTTCAAGGCGGCAGCAGCGGCATCGGAGTCACAGCCATTCAGTTGGCTAAAGCGATCGGTGCGCGGGTGCTGACAACCGCCGGCAGTGACGAAAAATGTGCAGCCTGTCTGGCCTTGGGGGCTGATGCGGCCATCAATTACAAGACCCATGATTTTCAGTTGGAAGTGGCCCGGTTGACGAATGAGCTGGGTGTCGATGTAATTCTGGACATGGTGGCTGGCAGTTATGTGGCCAAGGAAGTGCAGTGTCTGCGCGAAGAGGGTCGTCTGGTGATCATTGCGGTGCAAGGTGGTGTGCAATGTGAGCTCGATGCCGGTTTGGTGCTGCGTCGTCGTCTGACGGTGACGGGGTCTACGCTGCGTGTGCGTCCGGTTGCTTTCAAGGCGGCGATTGCGCAGGCTTGTTTGAAGCGGGTGTGGCCACTGTTGTCATCAGGGCAAATCAAGCCCGTGATTCACAGTGTGTTCCCGGCGGCCCAAGCCAGCAAGGCCCACACCTTGATGGAATCCAATCTGCACATCGGCAAAATTGTTTTGACCTGGGAAAAAGCATGAAGAAAAAACTGATTGCGGGCAACTGGAAGATGAACGGCAGTCTGGCAACCAATGAGTCGTTGCTCAGGGCGATGTTGGCGGGTGTCGGGCAAGCGACATGCCGCGTTGCAGTGGCGGTGCCGTCGGTTTATCTGGCGCAGTGCCAGGCGTTGCTGGCTGGCTCGGTGATGGAGCTGGCTGCACAGGATATTGCAGCCCATGAGGCGGGCGCCTATACCGGTGAAATTGCCGGATCGATGCTCAGAGAGTTCGGCGTGCGTTACGCTATCGTTGGACATTCGGAGCGTCGTCAATACCATGGCGAAAGTGACGAGACGGTAGCGGCCAAGGCGCAGCGTGCGCTGGGTTGCGGTATTACGCCGATCGTGTGCGTGGGTGAGACGCTGGCCGAGCGTGAGGCTGGCAAGACCGTGGAAGTGGTCAAGCGCCAGTTGGCTGCGGTGATTCATGCCAACGGGCACTGTGTCAGTGAAATCGTGGTGGCGTATGAACCGGTGTGGGCCATTGGCACCGGCAAGACTGCCTCGCCCGAGCAAGCGCAGCAGGTACACGCTGTGTTGCGCGCGCAGCTCAGGGCCGCCTCTGCGAATGCCGATCGCATTGCACTGCTGTATGGCGGCAGCATGAATCCGGGCAACGCGAAAGCCCTGTTATCGCAGCCTGATATTGACGGTGGACTGATTGGTGGCGCCGCCTTGAAGGCCGCAGATTTCTTGACTATTATTGCTGCCGCTGCCTGAACTGGCAAGCACTGATTGCTATTGAACTAGGAGTATTTGATGAATCTGGTGTTGACGATTTTGCTGGCGGTGCAGATGGTCTCTGCGGTCGCCATGGTGGGCTTGATCCTGGTGCAACACGGCAAAGGTGCTGACATGGGTGCGGCCTTTGGCAGTGGTGGGTCGGGCAGCTTGTTTGGTGCCAGCGGTAGCGCCAATTTTTTATCGCGGACCACGGCTGTGCTAGCGACGATTTTTTTCGTCAGCACCCTGGCATTGGCCTACTTTAGTGCGGCGCGTCCGGCCCCCGCATCAGGCAGTGTGCTGGAAAACGCGGCACTGGTTGCGCCCGTGCCCGCTGCCGCTGTGCCTGCTGCGGTGGCTTCCGGGGCGGCTCAGATTCCAGCCAAGTAATTGTTGTCATGTTAGAGCTATTTCCGCAGGAACAGCAGGGAATTCGGGGTAAACTCCGCCGCGCTCTAATCGCTTCAGTTGCGCGACAGACGTGTCAGGTCGTTGGGGCAAAAAATCCAGCCGTCGTGGTGAAATTGGTAGACACGCTATCTTGAGGTGGTAGTGGCGAAAGCTGTGCGAGTTCGAGTCTCGCCGACGGCACCAAGTAAGAAAAAGTTTGATGTATGTCAATGCAGCAAACTGACCTTTGAATCAAACTCGCCAGATGAATCTTGAACAGTACTTGCCAGTGATTCTTTTCATCCTGATCGGCGCGAGCGTCGGTGTGATGCCTCAGATCATTGGTTACATCCTCGGTCCCAATCGCCCCTACACCGCAAAAAATTCCCCGTATGAATGCGGGTTTGAAGCGTTTGGTGATGCGCGCATGAAGTTTGATGTGCGTTATTACCTGATCGCCATTTTGTTCATCTTGTTTGACCTCGAAACCGCGCTGCTTTTCCCGTGGGCGGTGACGCTGAAAGAACTTGGTTTGTACGGTTTTTTGGTCGGCCTTGAGTTTGTCACCATCCTCACGATTGGCTTTGTTTATATGTGGCTCAAGGGCGCGCTGGATTGGGAGTAAGGCAATGATCGAAGGATTGCTCGACAAGGGCTTTGTCACTACCAGTTATGACACGGTAGTGAACTGGGCCAAGACCGGTTCGGTGTGGCCGATGACGTTTGGTCTGGCCTGCTGTGCGGTGGAAATGATGCACGCAGCGGCAGCTCGTTATGACATCAGCCGCTTCGGTGCCGAGGTATTTCGGCCCAGCCCCAGGCAGTCGGACCTGATCATTGTGGCCGGCACGCTGACCAACAAGATGGCGCCGGCGTTTCGCAAGGTCTATGACCAGATGGCCGAGCCGCGTTGGGTGATCAGCATGGGGTCTTGCGCCAACGGCGGTGGTTACTATCACTATAGCTATTCGGTGGTGCGTGGCTGTGACCGGATTGTGCCGGTGGACGTTTATGTGCCGGGTTGCCCGCCCACGGCAGAGGCGCTGGTCTATGGCATCTTGCAGTTGCAAAGCAAGATTCGCCGCACGCAAACCATCGCACGCACCTGAGGATATGCCAATGACCGAACATGCTGTTAATCCTGTTGTGCTCCAAGAGCGTGTCGTGCAGGCACTGGGCGGGCTGTTGCAAAGCAGTTGCGTTCGTCTGGGCGAGCTGACCATCGTGGTCAGCGTTGAAGATTACATCAAGGCCGTGCTGGTGCTGCGCGATCACGCTGACTGCAAGTTTGAGCAAATGATCGACTTATGCGGTGTTGACTACTCAACCTACAAGAACCAGGCGTGGGAAGGCCCGCGTTTTTGTGTGGTGTTGCATTTGCTGTCCGTCAGTCTGAATCAGCGGGTGCGGCTAAAGGTGTTTGTGCCCAATGATGACGCGCCCACAC
>JAQTSL010000313.1 GCA_028711355.1 Rhodoferax sp. | reverse complement strand
CCATCACCGGCTCCAGCGCCGCCGGAACCACCTCAGTGACCCGGACCTTTGAAAACATTTTCCGGCGTGAGAAAGTCAGCGCCGCCATCATTGAAGGCGACAGCTTTCACCGCTATGACCGCAAAGAGATGAAAGCCAAGGCGGCTGAAGCCGAAGCCGCTGGCAATATGAACTTCAGCCACTTTGGCGCTGAAAACAACCGCCTGCAAGAGCTGGAAGCACTGTTTCGTGATTACGCTGCCACCGGTGTCGGCAAGCGCCGCAAATACCTGCACGACCCCGAAGAAGCCGCTCCCTACAAGCAAGACCCTGGCACCTTCACGCCGTGGGAAGACGTGCCCACCGGGACCGACTTGCTGTACTACGAAGGACTGCACGGCGCGGTCGTCACACCCGAGGTGAACGTGGCGCAATTCCCCGACTTGTTGATTGGCGTGGTGCCAGTGATCAATCTGGAATGGATCCAAAAGCTCTACCGCGACAAAAAACAGCGCGGCTACAGCACCGAAGCCGTGACCGACACCATTTTGCGGCGTATGCCCGACTATGTGAACTACATCTGCCCGCAGTTTCAGCACACCCATGTGAACTTTCAGCGCGTTCCCATGGTGGACACTTCCAACCCGTTCATCGCGCGTGAAATCCCTACGGCGGATGAAAGCATGGTGGTGATCCGCTTTGCCAACCCCAAGGGTATCGACTTTCCGTACCTGCGCAGCATGATTGACGCCAGCTACATGAGCCGAGCCAATACCATTGTGGTGCCGGGTGGCAAAATGGAACTGGCGATGCAACTAATCTTCACGCCGTTCGTCTGGCGCATGATGGAGTGGCAGAAGAAGGCATCCTGAAACTTTGCGGGACAGACCAAGTTACACGAGCCAAGCGAATGAACTTGCTCTGTCCTGTACCAATTGGACGCCCCCTGAGTCGGCTTCGCCGCCACCCCCCACTGGGGGGCAACGCCGGCGGCCTGGCAAAGCCAGTTCCGCAGCGTTCGCGCTGGTGTTACGTTACATCCCATTTTTTATGTTTTGAGGTGTGTTTTTATGAATAACCCTACTCCTGAATTTGCCAAACAAATGGCCAACGCTGTGCGTATGCTGGCCGTCGATGCGGTTGAAAAGGCCAAAAGCGGCCACCCCGGCGCGCCGATGGGCATGGCCGACATTGCCGAAGTGCTGTGGAACCGCCACCTCAGCCACAACCCGGCCAACCCGCACTGGGCCAACCGCGACCGCTTTGTGCTGTCCAACGGCCACGGCTCAATGCTGCTGTACGCGCTGCTGCACCTGACTGGTTACGACCTGCCGATGGGCGAATTGCAAAACTTTCGCCAGTTGCACAGCAAAACCGCTGGTCACCCCGAAGTGGGTGTCACGCCTGGCGTGGAGACCACCACCGGCCCGCTGGGGCAGGGCATCAGCAACGCGGTCGGCATGGCGCTGGCCGAAAAACTGCTGGCCGCAGAGTTCAACCAGCCCGGCCACAGCATCGTGGACCATTTCAGCTACGCCTTTTTGGGCGACGGCTGCCTGATGGAGGGCATCAGCCATGAGGTGTGTTCGTTCGCTGGCACGCTGCGTTTGTCCAAGCTGATTGCTTTTTACGACGACAACGGCATCAGCATCGATGGCCACGTAGAAGGCTGGTTTACCGACGACACCCCCAAACGTTTTGAAGCCTATGGCTGGAACGTGATCGCTGCCGTGGATGGCCACAACCCGGCGGCAGTCGATGCCGCGGTCAAGGCGGCCAAAGCACAGGCGGTCAGGGCCGACGGTAAGCCGACGCTGATCTGCTGCAAGACCGTGATCGGCATGGGCTCGCCCAACAAGGCCGGTACGCACGACGTGCACGGCGCTGCGCTGGGTGCAGCAGAGGTGCAAGCCACGCGCGAGGCCTTGGGCTGGACGGCAGCGCCGTTTGAGGTGCCGCAAGACATTGCCGCAGCCTGGAACGCAGTGCCGCGCGGCGTGGCCGCCGAGCAAGCCTGGAACGAGCGCTTTGCCGCTTACCGCAGCGCGCACCCGGTGCAAGCCGCTGAATTTCAGCGCCGCATGGCGGGTGATCTGCCCGATAGTTTTACCGAGCAATTGCCCGCCCTGCTGGAGGCCATTGCCAACAACGCGACCGCATTCGCCACGCGCAAGTCCAGCCAGAACGCGCTGGACGCGATAGCGCCGTTGTTGCCAGAGTTTTTTGGTGGCAGCGCCGACCTGACCGGCAGCAATTTGACCAACTTCAAGGGTTGCGTGCGCGCCAAGCGCGACGTGTGGGGCAACCACCTGAGCTACGGCGTACGTGAATTTGGTATGGCGGCCATCATGAACGGCATCGCGCTGCACGGTGGCTACCTCCCCTACGGCGGCACCTTTTTGACCTTCAGCGACTACAGCCGCAACGCCATCCGCATGGCTGCGCTGATGAAGCTGCGTGTGATTCATGTGTTTACCCACGACAGCATCGGCCTGGGCGAAGACGGCCCCACGCACCAGAGCGTGGAACACATCCCCAGCTTGCGCATCATCCCGGGGCTGGACGTATGGCGCCCGGCCGACGGCCTGGAAACCGCGGTGGCCTGGGCCAGCGCGGTGCGGCGCCGCGACGGCCCCAGCGCCCTGTGCCTGAGCCGCCAAAACCTGCCGCGCCTGACCACCATCGCCCAAGCCGACCAGATCGTCAAGGGCGGTTATATCCTGGCCGACATGGACGGCGCCCAAGCCGTCATTGTGTCAACGGGCAGCGAGCTGGAGATCGCCATGAAAGCGCACGCCGAGTTGGCCACGCTGGGTATTGCGACCCGTGTGGTGTCGATGCCATGCACCAATGTGTTTGATCGCCAGAGCGACGCGTACCAGGAAATGGTGTTGCCGCTGGGCCTGCCCACCGTGGCCATTGAGGCCGCACACCCTGACTTTTGGCGCAAATATGTGGGCCGCACCGGCATGGTGATTGGCATGCCGACCTTTGGCGAATCGGCCCCGGCGCCCAAGCTGTACGCACACTTTGGCATCACCGCCGAGCGCGTGGTGGAGGCGGTACGGGTGCTGGCCCACCGCGCCGCGCACCGCCAGGCTGCGGCCTTGCCTGATACGGTGGTGCCGTCGATCAATTAAAGCGATGGATGGCGAGTTGCCCCGAAATATGAAATACCGATCGTCTTTACAAGCCGCAGAATGGGGGTCAGAGCCCAAATCGGAAATATGAAAAGGTTGTCATTGCGGGCCACGACCCGCAATCCAGAGTGATTGCGTAGGTGGTAGCAGAACTGGGGTCGGATCCGGCCGCGCAGCGCAACGGCTCTGACCCCAGTTCTGCGGGTTGTACAGACAACCTGTATTGCTTGCTTCGGGGTGGCGTTGCTGCCATGAAAAGTTAGGGCTAGAAGAGATTTTTTTCAAGATTGGAGATTGAAAATGAAAGTACTGCGTTTTGCCGATGTGATTGCCAGTGGCGCGGCCAAGGGGCGGCGGGTGTTCATCCGCGCCGACCTGAATGTGCCGCAAGACAAACAGGGACACATCACCGAAGACACCCGCATCCGCGCCAGCGTGCCGTGCATCCAGATGGCGCTGGCGGCGGGTGCAGCGGTCATGGTCACCAGCCACCTGGGTCGCCCGACCGAAGGCGAGTTCAAGCCCGCCGACAGTCTGGCCCCGGTGGCCAAGCGGCTGGGCGAATTGCTGGGCCGCGAGGTGCCGGTAGTCGCCAACTGGGTTGACGGCGTCACGGTGGCTCCCGGCCAATTGGTGATGCTGGAAAACTGTCGCGTCAACAAGGGCGAAAAGAAAAACGACGAAACCTTGGCGCGCAAGCTTGCCGCCCTGTGCGACGTGTTTGTACACGATGCCTTTGGCACCGCGCACCGCGCTGAGGGCACCACTTACGGCATCGCACAATACGCACCCATCGCTTGCGCCGGCCCGTTGCTGGCCGCAGAGATTGATGCCATCAACAAGGCGCTGGCCAACCCCAAGCGCCCGCTGGTGGCGATTGTGGCTGGCAGCAAAGTCAGCACCAAGCTCAGCATCTTGCAATCCTTGGCCAAAAACGTCGATGGCCTGATTGTGGGT
>JAQTSL010000312.1 GCA_028711355.1 Rhodoferax sp. | reverse complement strand
CGCCGGATCAGGCACCACCCCCTGCCGATTCACAAGCTACCGCGCCCGACTTTGACCAACTGATTGATCAGGCCGAGCAGCAGTGCAGCCGCGAGCACCTGACCCAGCTCAACCGCGCCTTGTTTGCCCTGCCGTGCTGGTACAGCGTGTTGGTGCGCCGCGACGGACCGTTGCGCCCGTATGTTGGGGTGGTCGAAAACACGCCGTCGCTGCTGCTGTTTACCGATGCGGCAAGGGCGCAGACCGCATTTGCCCTGATTGAGCGCCTGGGCGGTGCCGACGAGGTGCAGTTGGGCCACCTGGTGCCAGCCGACCTGGTGCGCGATGCTGCACCCTACACCGCGCTGGGTGTGCAGCGTCTGCAGTTCAACAGCCGCTACTACCTGCCGCTGACCGGGCTGCGTGACCAGTACTACTACGTTATGCGTCCGCATGACTTCAAACAGTTGGTCAACGCCGCCGAAGCCGACGACAGCGCGCTGCTGGCGCTGTGGCAGGCCCTGTTTGACCTGCCCAAATGGTTTTTCCTGGTCAACCACGACGCGCCAGCGGCCCAGCCAACGCTGATTGGCGGCGAATTTGAAGGCCAGCGCGTGATCTACTTGTTTCTTTCGTATGACCATGCACTGGAGCAAGCCCGACAACTGAGCGCCGAGCGCGGCACTGACTATGCCGTGCAGCCGCTGGCGCCAGCGCAGGGCTACGCGCTGATCACCGACAACCGGCCCGACGGCGTGCTGCTGCGCGACGAGGGGGTTTGCGCCGGCTGGAAGCTCGACAAACTGACGCTGGCCTGGCAGCACCTGGGCCCAGCCACATGAATGCCAGTGTGGCACGGCGACAGTTCTGGCCCGCGCTGCTGCTGGCGCTGGGCAACGCTGGTGCGCGCCGCTTGCCCCGGCTGATGCGGGTCATGGCGGTGCTTCAAATCGCCTTTGGCGCGCTGCTGATCGACCTTGGCGTCGGGCTGCACCAGCCTGGCAGCACGGCCGATTGGCAAGTGTTGCTGCTACTGGCGCTGGGTGCCTTGCTGAGTGGGGCAGCGTTACTGTTGGCGCTGCTGATGCTGGCCTGGATTTACCGCAGTTACACCGAACTGCGCCAGCGCGGCGTCACCCTGCACTGGTCGGCGGCCTATGCGGTGGGCTGCTGGCTGCTACCCGTCGTCAACTTGTACCGGCCTTATCAGATCATGGCCGAGCTCTGGGGGGCTACCCATCGCACTGGCTGCGAGGGCGACACACGGCGGGCTTTGATCGGCCTCTGGTGGGGCGCATTGCTGGCGTCTTTGGCGGCTTTTCTGGCGCTGCGGCTGCTACAAGTGCTGGGATTTGAATTGCATACTGCGCCGGTGTTGCTGCTGACCGGGCTGGAAACCCTGGCATCCAGCCTGGCGCTGGTCTTGGGCAGCCGCCTGGTGCGCCAGATCGAGGCTGGCCTGCGTCGTGCGCCCGATGCCAGCCGCCTGGCACCGTTGCCGTCAGGTTTTGCGGCTTTTTTGCCGTCGCGCCAACGGCTGCTGCGCACCGGCGGCGCAGTCGTGCTCATGGTGCTGCTGGCCGGGGGTGCACTGAAGTGGAACAACTGGCAAGAGCAGCAAGCCGTGGCCGACACCGTGGCCCGGATGCAGACCGCCGAGGCGCATTGCCAGACACTGGCTGGCGCGGGTGACTGGCAAGCGGCGCATCAGAGCTGCCTCAATGTCGACAACGCGAGCTGGTTCAAAGACCCAGACCTGATCGCCGTGATCCGGGCGCGCTACCAATATGCTGACCGCACCGGAGCGACCGCGCGCGACTGCGCCGTTTGCCCGGAAATGATCACGGTTGCGCCCGGACGGTTTCGCATGGGCGAGCCAACCGGCCCTGTTGGCGCGGGCTGGCAGCCGCAGCACACGGTCAGCATCGGCTACCCGCTGGCGGTTGGCGTCTATGAAGTGACACAAGCGCAATGGGACGCCTGCGTGGCCGACGCTGCCTGCCAGCGCCTGCCCGAAGACGACGCCTGGCAATCAACGCACCGGTTTGACTTTGAAGCCATGCCAGCGACGCCTGGCGGCAATGGCGACCGGTGGTCAACACCTCGTGGGACGATGCCAGTGCTTACGTGCGCTGGCTCAGCCACCGCACCGGCCAGCGTTACCGTTTGTTGTCCGAGGCCGAGTGGGAATACATTGCCCGCGCCGGCGGTCAGGCCCGCTATCCGTGGGGTGAGCAGCCCAGCCATGCGCTGGCCCACTGGGGTGTCGGTTACCCGCAAGACGCTGACGGCACGGCCGACCCATGGCCAACGGTAGCGCCCGTCGGTCTGTACCCGCCTAACAACTTTGGCGTGCACGACATGATCGGCAACCTGTGGGAATGGGTGGCAGACTGCGGTGACCGGGGCGCGGCACCGCTGCCGGTGGACGGGCGCGCCTGGACGCGCCCGGGCCACTGCGCTACGCACGTACTGCGCGGCGGCGCCTGGAACAGCAACAGCAGCGAAATCCGCAGCGCCGCGCGCCTGGAATTCATGACCGACTTCCAGATGTACGGTTTTCGGGTGGCCAGAGCCCTATGAAAAAACAACCCTCACCGGTATTGCGCCCATGCTGATCAGCACCGAACAATTCTCTGGCCTGGTGGTGCTGGCTATGCTGATCGTCTTTGGCCCGGTGGTGGCCGGTATGGTCTGGATCAACCGGCACGCCGACTGGTTTCGCAGTTTGAAATGGAGTCGGCAACTATGGCTTAGCGCCGTGGCACCGATGGGCTGGATTCTGCTCGTTGGCGTGCCTTTGCTGAACTACCCGGTCTGGGTTGACGTGGCCAAGGTTTGGCTGGTGCGCGATAGTCCCGGCGGTATCAGCAAACAAGACATGAAGTTGGTCGGCACCACCCCGTACCGCTTTGCCAATGGCAGGGTGGTGACACTGCGCGCTGACGCCAAGCATTACCAGATGATCGTCAACGACTCCACGCGTACCCTGCACCGCAACAGCGTTTTCTATGGCGATTGCACAGAAAAATCGCCTTACACGCTGGGTGCTGTACTGGGCACAGAAGCTGATCTGGACATCCCGAGCGCGACGGTGCTGGACAACCCCAGCCTGGGCCTTTTTGGCGACGACCCAGCTAACCCACCCCAAGAGATCACCATCACGCTGCCTCGCCATGACGACTTTCCCCGCTGCGAGCAGGTTTATTGGTACGCGCCGCTTCACTGAACTTTATGCCATCCGAACATCTGCCTGAACTTGCGGGTAACGGGTGTAGCAGTCCAAATTTCGTCTATATTTAGCCAACATCATCCAAGCCAAGGTCATCATGTCTTTAGCAACGCAGATCAAACCCATTTCATACCTCAAGTCCAACGCCGCTGATATTGTGAAGGAATTTGCGGTCAATCCAGAATCGATCATCATCACCCAAAATGGCGAGGCAAAAATGGTCGTCATGGAGATTGGAGCCTACGAACAACAACAAGAAACGATGGCGTTACTTAAACTTTTGAGTCTGGGTCGGCAAGAGCTTGAGCAAGGCAAGTTTCAATCAGCAGATGATTTCTTCAAGGAAATGGACGCGCCAGCATGACGCGCCGAGCCGTCATCCTGAATGGTGCTAAAGCCGACTTCCGTGAGATCAAAAGTTATGTCAAAAAACAGTTCGGCGACTTGGAGTGGGCGCAAGTGAACCAACAGTTCAAAGACGCTATCGTGCGCATCACAGCCAATCCCCGACTGGGTACGCGCATTGAGGAACTAAGCGATCTGGGCTTTGGCAACTACCGAGAAACCTTGGTGCGGCAAACCCGGGTTGTTTATGAATTCGACCACCAGCAGTTGGTTGTCCACCTGTTTATCCATGCCAAGCGGGACTTCAAAACTCATTTGGAAAAAAGGCTTATGGGACAAAGTTAGGGCTCATTACGGTATAAGCGGTATTGCAGCGGGTAGGCCAATGAGCCCTTTTTGAATACGAAGGGACTTCCCTCTTCCCGGTAACGGCATCAACGTGCCATGATTGGGTTTTGGAAGTCAATCATTAACCTTTTGAAGGAGAAGTCCCATGAGCGAGATTACACGAGTTGGCGTTGATT
>JAQTSL010000311.1 GCA_028711355.1 Rhodoferax sp. | reverse complement strand
GCCGGTCGCTGGCCGGGTGAGTCGTCGTCGTTGCGCGTCGGGCGCGCCGGGGTACGCTTGGGCTGACAAACGTGCCGCTGCCAACGCGGCTGACCAGATAGCCTTCCACTGCCAGTTGATTGAGTGCCGCCACCACCGTGTTGCGCGACAGTTGCAGGTCGTGCACCAGGTCGCGGCTGGACGGCAGGCGCTCGTCGGCGACCAGCTTGCCGTCCAGCATGGCGCGGCGCAACGCTTCGTAAAGTTGCCGGTGCAGGGGCAGTTTGTTTTGCGCGCCCAGACGGTTGATTTCTGTGAGCAGTAGTTCGGACAACATAGGGTGATCGATCAGAAGGTTACATTGGTCAGATGGTGCGGGTCGGTGAAAAACTGAAAAGTGGTACCTTTCAGCCAAATCAAATGGCTCTGATTTTCAACCAATTTCAAAAGCACAATGAACCAACCAGCAGCCGGCGAGCCATCTCGCACTGCCTCAGGAGCTTGCAATGACAGATAAAAAGACGATGAATTTCAATGACCTTGAGCAATGGCTCAATGATCGCCGGGTAACCGAGGTGGAGTGCCTGGTGCCTGACTTGACCGGGGTGGCACGGGGCAAAATTTTGCCGCGGGTCAAGTTCACCGAAGACAGGGGTATGCGCTTGCCGCAGTCGGTGGTGGCGATGGGCGTGACCGGCGAGTTCCCTGAGAGCGGGCCGTATTACGACGTGATCGACCCGACCGACAAAGATATGCAGTTACGGCCAGACCCCAGTACGGTGCGCATCGTGCCCTGGGCCAGCGACCCCACCGCGCAGGTGATTCACGACTGTTTTGACCACAATGGCAATGTGGTGCCGTTTGCGCCACGCAGCGTGCTGCGCCGCGTCTGCAATCTGTTTGCCGCAGAAGGTTTGCAGCCGATCGTCGCGCCCGAACTGGAGTTTTACCTGACCGCGCGCAACACCGACCCCAACACGCTGCTTAAAGCACCGATCGGGCGCAGCGGCCGCAACGAGACCTCACGCCAGGCGTACAGCATCGACGCCGTCAACGAATTTGACCCGTTGTTTGAAGAGATTTACGACTACTGCGACAAGATGGAGCTCAACGTGGACACGCTGATCCACGAAATCGGCGCCGGGCAGATGGAGATCAATTTCTTTCACGCCGAGCCGCTGGGCCTTGCCGATGAAGTGTTTTTCTTCAAGCGAACGGTGCGCGAATCGGCACTGCGCCACGATATGTACGCCACCTTCATGGCCAAGCCGATCGAGGGCGAGCCCGGCAGCGCCATGCACGTGCACCAGAGCATTTTGAACAAAGAGACGGGCAAGAACATTTTCAGCAACGACGATGGCACGCCGTCCGAGGCGTTCATGCATTACATCGGCGGCCTGCAACGCTACATCCCGGCGGCCATGGTGCTGGTGGCGCCGTATGTCAACAGTTATCGCCGTCTGAGCCGCAACACCGCCGCACCAATCAACATCGAGTGGGGCTATGACAACCGCACGGTGGGTATCCGCTCACCGATTTCATCACCGGCGGCGCGCCGCGTAGAGAACCGCGTCATTGGCGCTGACGCCAACCCTTATGTGGCGCTGGCCATGACACTGGCTTGTGGCTACCTGGGTCTGAAAAACAAGATCATGCCCAAGGCCGAAATGAAAGGTGACGCTTATCTGTCGCCCTATGCGCTGCCGCGCAGCCTGGGTGAGGCGCTGGACTGGTTGCGCCGCGAATCGGAGTTGCATGACGTGCTGGGCAAAGAGTTCATCACCGTTTATTCCGAAGTCAAAGAGCTCGAATTTGACGAATTCATGAAAGTGATTTCGCCCTGGGAGCGCGAACATTTGCTGTTACACGTCTGAACACACATCCAAGGACCGACCATGAACCCCGCGACCCTCATTGCTCCGCCCGCGCTTGTGCGCCGCGCCGAACGGCACGACACCAAAGCCATCCAGGCGCTCGACAGCGCACACTTCATCCACCCGTTTACCGACCACGCTGACCTGGCCACGCGCGGTGCCCGGGTCATCACCCATGGCGACGGCATTTATGTGTGGGACTCCGAGGGCGAAAAAATGCTCGACGCCATGAGCGGGCTTTGGTGCGTCAACGTGGGCTATGGGCGCAAACCATTGGCGCAGGCGGCGTACGACCAGATGATGACGCTGCCGTTTTACAACAGCTTTTTCCAGACCACCAATGAACCCGCCGTCAAACTGGCCACAAGGCTGGCCGCACTGGCGCCCAAGGTGGACGGGCGCAGCTTTGAGCATGTTTTTTACTCCAGCAGCGGCTCTGAAAGTAACGACTCCAACGTGCGCATGGTGCGCCGCTATTGGGATTTGCTGGGTCAGCCTCAGCGCAAGGTGATCATCAGCCGCCACAACGCCTACCACGGTAGCACCATGGCCGGCGCCTCGCTGGGGGGGATGAGCGGCATGCACGCGCAGGGCGATTTGCCCATTCCCAACATCAAGCACATTGGGCAGCCATACTATTTTGAGAACGGCAAGCCGGGCGAAAGCGCGGACGAATTTGGTCTGCGCGCGGCGCGCTGGCTCGAAGAAGAAATTCTGGCGCTGGGCGCCGACCAGGTGGCCGCCTTTATTGCCGAGCCGATTCAGGGGGCCGGTGGTGTGATCATCCCGCCAGCGACCTATTGGCCAGAGATTCAGCGCATTGTCGATAAATACGGCATCTTGCTGATCAGCGACGAAGTGATTTGCGCGTTTGGCCGCCTGGGTCACTGGTTTGCCTACGAAAAATTTGGCTACAAACCCGACCTGGTGACGTTTGCCAAGGCTGTGACTAGCGGCTACATTCCGCTGGGCGGTGTGATGGTGGGCGACCGTGTGGCCAAAGTGTTGATCGACAAAGGCGGCGAATTCAACCACGGCTACACCTACAGTGGTCACCCGGTGGCGTGCGCGGTGGCGCTGGCCAATCTGGACATCATGCAATCAGAGCAACTGCCGCAGCGGGTCAAGGGTGAGATGGGCGCTTACTTTGCCAAGCGTTACGCCGAGCTTAATGACCATCCGCTGGTAGGCATGGCCGAGAGCTGTGGCTTTGTGGCCGGCCTGGTGCTGCTTAAAAACAAGCAAACGCGTGAACGCTTCAACCCCGACGACGCGGTGGGCATGATCTGCCGCGGGCATTGTTTCCGCAACGGACTGATCATGCGCGCGGTGGGCGACCGCATGATCATTGCACCACCGCTGACCCTAACGCACGCTGATATTGACGAGTTGATACGCCTGATTCGCAACGCGTTGGAGCTGACACAACATGATTTGCACCAAAAAGGGCTGATTTAATCGTTTGCCCCACTGTTTTTATGGCGTAATTTTTGCTAGTCTTACACTTGCAATTCCAGTTCAACCCCTTCCCTAACGGAGCCTGTTTATGATGAAAAAGTACCTGTGGTCGTTTGCGCTGTCAGCGCTGGTTTTGGCCGCCTGCGGCAAAAAAGAAGAGCCACCGGCTCCTGTGGCGGCACCTGCTCCGGCGGTGAGCGCGCCCGCGCCAGTGGCGGTCAACACCGAAGAAAAAGTGCTCAACATCTACAACTGGCCTGATTACGTGCCCGAAGGCATGATCGCCACGTTTGAGAAAGAAACCGGTATCAAGGTCAATTACGATACCTTCGAGACCAACGAAGCCTTGCACGCCAAGTTGGTGGCAGGCAACACCGGCTACGACATCGTGGTGCCAGGCAGTGTGTTTGCCAAACCGCAAATTGAGGGCGGCATGTTCCAGCCGCTGGACAAAGCCAAGATCAAAAACCTGGCCAACCTCGATGCTCCCATCATGGCCACGCTGGCTGCCAAGACCGACCCCGACAACAAACACCTGGTGCCGTGGGCCTGGGGTTTCACCACCGTGGGTATCAACAAGGCCAAGGTTGCCAAGGCTCTGGGCAAACTGCCCATGCCTGAGAACGCCTGGGACCTGGTGTTCAAGCCCGAATACACCTCCAAGCTCAAATCTTGCGGTATCGCCTACCTGTATTCACCCACCGAGATCATCCCGGTGGCGCTGCACTACATCGGGAAAGATGCTTATTCCAACGAGCCGGCAGACTACAAAGCCGCGA
>JAQTSL010000035.1 GCA_028711355.1 Rhodoferax sp. | reverse complement strand
CGGCTGAATGGCTGCAATGGCATCCACCACCGCCATGCCATTGCCTACCACTTTGCCAAACACCGTGAACCCGCCATTTTGGGCATCCAGATTGGCGGCGTTGTCAGCCAGGTTGACAAACCACTGGCTGGTTGCGCTGTCGGGATCGCCGTCCAACTTGGCCATCGCTACGGTACCGCGCAGGTTGGAGCGCGCGGCGCTGAATTCATTGACGACCGGGGCCTTTGCCGCGACCGGTGCAACCTTGTTGGTGCTGGTATTCCAAACGTAGCCACCGCCCTGAATCACAAAACCCGGCATGCTGCGGTGAAAAAATGTGCTGTCAAAGGCTCCGCCTTGCAGGTAGCTCAAAAAATTAGCCACCGTGGCGGGCGCGGCGCTGTCATACAGCTCGATATCGATTACGCCCAGCGCGGTCTCTACCCGCACTGTGGTGGCCCACGCCGACCAGGTACTTACCAGAGCGCAAAGCCCGATGGCCCCGGCACGCAGCCAGGTATTGACGCAACAGTTCAGTAATTTCATACACCTCATAAACCGGATTATCCGGGAAGAATTAACGCAGGAAGCAATTTTGGCCAGGTTCAAATAGCCTGCTCGGCGCGGCTGACGCAAACGCTTAACGCTGGCCCTGCCGGTCCTCAATGATCCAGCGCGCGGCTTTCTCGGCCATCATCAAAGTGGGCGAATTGGTGTTACCGCTGGTAATGCACGGCATGGCGCCGGCATCGACCACGCGCAGGCCAGCAATCAACCCACCGGGGCCACGCACACGCAGACGCGTGTCGAGCACGGCTAAGGGGTCGTCATCGCGCCCCATTTTGGTGGTGCCGACCGGGTGAAAAATGGTGGTGGCAATATCGCCAGCCAAGCGCGCCAGTTCGTCATCGCTCTGAAACTGCACGCCGGGCTTGAACTCTTGCGGCTGGTACCGGGCCAGCGCCGGTTGCGCCACGATGGCGCGTGTCAGGCGCAGCGAATCAGCCGCCACCTTGCGGTCGGCCTGGGTGCTGAGGTAGTTGGGCGTGATCGCCGGGGCCTGGGCGAAGTCGGGCGAAGTGATCTGCACGCTGCCACGGCTGGTCGGGTTCAGGTTGCAGACGCTGGCGGTGAAAGCGGCAAACGGGTGCAGCGGCTCGCCAAACGCCTCCAGGCTTAACGGTTGCACGTGGTATTCAATGTTTGGATACGGCTGGCTGGCGTCGCTGCGGGTGAAAGCGCCCAGTTGGCTCGGCGCCATGCTCATCGGACCGCTGCGCTTGAGCGCGTATTCGAGCCCAATCTTTGCCTTGCCCCACCATGAATTGGCCAGTGTGTTGAGCGTTTTGACCCCTTGCACCTTGAACACAGCGCGAATCTGCAAATGGTCTTGCAAATTGGCACCCACGCCCGGCGCGTCGTGCCGCACGCTGATGTTGTTGCGCTGTAGCAGCGGGCCCGGGCCGACGCCAGAGAGCTGCAAAATTTGCGGCGAGCCGATGCTGCCGGCGCTCAAAATCACCTCAGTGCTGGCGTGTACGGTGACGCGCTGACCGTCCTTGACCAGCTCGACACCGGCGCAGCGCAGCCGGCCGTCGGGCTGCTTGTCCAGCAGCAGTCGCGCCACTTGGGCGCTGGTCCATTGGGTGAAGTTGGCGCGCGCGCTGCACACTGGGCGCAAAAAGGCTTTGGCCGTGCTCCAGCGCCAGCCACTCTTTTGGTTGACTTCAAAGTAGCCCACGCCTTCGTTGCTGCCGCTGTTGAAATCGTCGGTGGCGGCGATGCCGGCTTGCTGCGCGGCCTGCGCAAACGCGTCCAGTATGTCCCAACGCAGGCGCTGCTGTTCCACCCGCCACTCGCCACCGGTGCCGTGACTACGCGCAATATTTTCAAGGATTTTTGCCTGATCGCCCTTATCACTATTGCGCTGGTAGCTATCTAGTTTGTAGTGATTTTCATGCCGCTTGAAATCTTCCAGGCAGTGCTGCCAGGCCCAATCCGGCTCGCCGGTGAGCTGCGCCCAGGCGTCGTAGTCGCGCGCCTGACCACGCATATAAATCATGCCGTTGATGCTGCTACAGCCACCCAGCACGCGCCCACGCGGGTAGCGCAGGCGGCGGCCGTTCAGGCCCGCGTCGGGCTCGGTCTGGTACAGCCAGTCGGTGCGCGGGTTACCCATGCAGTACAGGTAGCCAACCGGGATGTGAATCCAGTGATAGTTGTCCAGCCCACCAGCTTCAATCAGCAACACGCGACTGGAGGGGTCGGCGCTTAGGCGGTTGGCCAACAGGCAGCCGGCGGTGCCGGCACCCACGATGATGTAGTCAAACGATGTATTCATGGCACGTTTCAGATTGTCAACACCAGCGCATTGTGCTCCGGCGCGGCAGCACCTTGCGTAGCCTCTGCCCGCAACGGGCCGCCGACAAAACTTGCTGTGGTTACTGGCCTTTGACTGCTGGCAGACCAGCCTGCTCCCAGGCGTTCATACCACCGGTGACGTTGACGGTCTTGGTAAAACCCGCCTGTTCCAGAATGCTCTGCGCCTGGCCCGAGCGGTTGCCAGAGCGGCAGATCAGCGCAATCGGCCGGTCTTTGGCGCCCAATTCACCCAGGCGCTGACCGATCTGATCAAGCGGAATCAGCACCGCGCCAGGTGCGTGTCCCCGGGCAAATTCGGCTGGTGTGCGCACGTCCACCAGCAGCGCGCCCTGGCTTTGCATGGCCGCACCCTGGCGCACCGCCACAGCACCCGCCGCCAAGACGGTCTGCGCGCCAAAACAAAAAATAACAGCCGACAGTAGGCGGCAACAGCTTTGCAATAACTTCGTCATGGCATTCCCCTTGAACCAAGAAAATTCATTAGGCGGGGGTTCGACCCTGCGCAGCGGCTGGCGACCGATTTGACGGTCATTTTGGACCGTCATTCGCTTTTTCATAGCCGAGCTATGAACGCCTCATGCCCGCCCAAACTGCCTCGCAACTCGCCTCGCCATCGATCTGTGCCGTAATGGATTTTCTCGGTTGAACAGTTGCCAAATTATTACATTGGTAAGCGTGCAGTGTTGGCGACCAGCGCCATCTGGAAGACAATCGCGACACTTTTTAGACCTGTGACTGACATGGCCCAAATTCTGCCTGCAAGAAGCAAACGACGGAGTTACGCCTACGCAACCGGGCTCGTGACCGGCTTGCTGATGGCTGTCTTGTGGGCGGGACTGGCGCAGGCCGCCATGCGCGAGGTACGGGTCGGCGTGTATGCCAATCCACCCAAAATTTTTGCCAAAAAAGACGGTCAACCCAGCGGCATTCTGGGTGACGTACTGGTGGCCATCGCCGCGCAAGAAGGCTGGACGCTGGTGCCCACGGTGTGTGAATGGCAGGACTGCCTGGACGCCTTGCAAGACGGCCAGCTCGACCTGATGCCCGACGTGGCCTACACCGCAGCGCGAGCGCAAGATTTCGACTTTCATACCATCCCGGCGCTGGCGAGTTGGTCGCAACTTTACAAGCACAAGGCCGAGTCGATCAGTTCGGTGCTGGACCTGGCCGGCAAGCGGGTTGCCGTCCTCAAAGGCTCGGTACAGGCCGGTTTTTTGAATGACCTGCTGGCAAGTTTTGGCGTGACCTCTGAATTGGTTGCGGTAAATTCTTTTGAGCAGGGCTTTGCGATGGCAGCGGCGCGCCAGGTCAATGCGGTCGCCGCCAACCGGTTTTATGGCCACCAAAAGGCCAACGAGCTCCAACTGGAAAACACCTCGATTGTGTTCATGCCAGCGCAGTTGTTTTTCGCCACCCCGAAAAACCGCAACGCTGATCTGCTGCAGGCGATCGACAGCCACCTGAAAGCCTGGCAGGCACGCGACGATTCGCCCTACGCAAAGGCGCTGGATCAGTGGCTGCAGACGCCACCGCGGGTGGTGCTGCCCAACTGGCTGGCGTGGGCGCTGGCGCTGCTGCTGCTGGGGTTGTCGGGTGCACTGTGGGCGGCTCATTGGCTCAGACGCCAGGTGGCCTTGAAAACATCAAATTTGCGCGCCAGTCAGGACCAACTCAACACCATTTTGAACGGTGTCGATGCGGCGATTTACATCAAGGACCTGGACCTGCGCTACCAGTACGTCAACCAGACCGTCTGCGCCAGTTTTGGACGACCGGCACACGACATTGTGGGCCAGCGTGATGACGCGTTTCTTGAGGTGGATACGGCGCGCAAGTTTCAGCTCAATGACCTGAAGGTGACCGAGCGCGGCGAACGCGTCGAAGAGGAAGAAACCAGAATCACCGCCACCGGGCAGCAGCGCGTGTTTTGGTCGGTCAAGCTGCCGCTGCGCCATGCCGATGGACGCATTTACGCGTTGTGCGGTATTTCGACCGACATCACCACCCGCAAGCAGAGCGAAGAAACCATTTACCAACTGGCCTTCTACGACCCTCTGACCCATCTGCCCAACCGCCGCTTGCTGCAAGACCGGCTGCAGCAGGTGCTGGCCAGCGTGCAGCGCAAGCCCCAGGGTGGCGCGTTGATGTTTGTCGATGTGGACAATTTCAAGGATGTCAACGACACGCTGGGCCACGACGCGGGCGACCTGCTGCTGCAAGAGATTGCTACCCGCTTGCAGGCGTGCCTGCGCGCGCAAGACACGCTGGGTCGTTTGGGGGGTGATGAATTTGTGGTGGTGCTGACCGATCTGGATGCACGCCCTGAAGAGGCGGCACGCCTGGCGCAGCAGATCGGCGACAAGATTCTGGCGCGTCTGGCGCAGCCTTACCTGCTGGCTGGCAAGACTTGCCAGTGCAGCGTCAGCATCGGCGTGGCGTTGATCAACCAGGACACGCTGGCGCGTGACGAACTGCTCAAACAAGCCGACTTGGCGATGTTTCAGGCCAAGGCCGCCGGGCGCAACACGCTGCGCTTTTTCAACCCCGACATGCAAGCCCGGGTGGTGGCGCGCTTTGCACTTGAAAACGACTTGCATCGAGCCCTGCAGCAACAGGAGTTTTTGCTGTACTACCAGCCACAAGTGAACGCAACTGGCCAATTGCTGGGCTACGAAGCGCTGGTGCGCTGGCAGCACCCCGAGCGCGGTCTGGTGCCACCTGCCCACTTTATTCCTGCTGCCGAAGCCTGTGGCGCCATCCTGCCGCTGGGGCACTGGGTGATGCAAACCGCTTGCCAGCAGTTGGTGCGCTGGCAGGGCGCTGCACCGCAAAACGGCTGGACCATTGCGGTCAACGTCAGTGCGCAACAGTTCCGGCAAAAGGACTTTGTCGCGCGGGTGCGCGCCGTTTTGCTGGAAACTGGCGCCAACGCGACGCAGTTGGAACTGGAGCTGACCGAAAGCCAGTTGGTCGATGACGTGAACGACGTGGTGCAGAAAATGCACGACCTGCGTAGCCTGGGCGTGCAACTGTCGCTGGATGATTTTGGCACCGGTTATTCGTCGCTGGCGATGCTGCGGTACCTGCCGCTGACCCAGCTCAAAATTGACCAGGGCTTTGTCCGCGATATGCTGACGCAAGCGCAAGACGCCAGCATCATCCGCGCCATCATCAGCCTGGGTGAGAGCCTGCAACTGGACGTAATCGCCGAAGGGGTTGAGCAGTCGGCCCAGCGCGACGCGCTGCTGGCGCTGGGCTGCCAGCACTACCAGGGTTACCTGTTTGGTCGCCCAGCGCCGTTACCCGACAACATAGCTGCGCTGGCCAAAGATGGCGCTGCCGACACGCACCAAGGTACTGCCTGAGGCGATCGCAGCTTCCAGGTCGGCGCTCATGCCCATCGACAGCGTGTCGAGCGCCAGACCGGTCTGATTTATGGTGTCAAAAAGGTCTGTAGCCCGTTTGAATACTGCACAAGCCGCTTCAACATCAGTAGCAGGCTCGGGGATGCACATGAGGCCGCGCAGGCGCAAATGGGGCAAAACGGCAACGTCGCGGGCGAGCGCCAAGGCCTCATTCGGTGGCACGCCGGATTTGGTCGGTCCACCATCGACATTCACCTGAATACACACCTGCAACGGCGGCAAGTGGGCCGGGCGCTGCTGGCTCAGGCGTTGCGCAATTTTCAGCCGGTCAATGGTCTGAACCCAGTCAAAGTGTTCAGCCACCAGGCGCGTCTTGTTGCTCTGGATCGGGCCAATACAGTGCCAGACCAGCGGCAGATGGCGCAACGCAGTGATTTTTTGCACCGCTTCCTGAAGGTAGTTTTCGCCAAAGGCGGTTTGTCCGGCGGCAAACGCCGCGGCTACCGCATCCGGCCCAAAGGTCTTGGAAACCGCCAGCAACGTGACCGCGTCGGCGGGCCGCCCGGCTGCGTGGCAAGCATTCTGGATGCGCGCCTGGACGCGCTCAAGTTGGGTCTGAATCGTCGTCATAATGCTGATAGCGTAACAAACATGGAATGGGGATTTGAAATGGATATTACCCAGTTGCTGGCTTTTAGCGTCAAAAACAAGGCCTCGGACTTGCACCTGTCGGCCGGGCTGCCGCCCATGATCCGGGTGCATGGTGATGTGCGCCGCCTGAATATCGAGGCGCTGGACCACAAGCAGGTGCACGCCATGACGTATGACATCATGAACGATTCGCAGCGCAAACATTACGAAGAGTTTCTGGAAATTGACTTTTCGTTCGAAATTGACGGTCTGGCGCGGTTCCGGGTCAATGCCTTTAACCAGCAACGCGGTGCGGGTGCGGTATTTCGGACCATCCCGAGCAAGATTTTGACGCTGGAGGAGCTGAAATGCCCCAAAATTTTTGCCGACCTGGCGTTAAAGCCGCGCGGCATGGTGCTGGTCACCGGCCCAACCGGTTCGGGCAAATCCACCACGCTGGCGGCGATGGTCAACTACCTCAATGAAAACGAGTTTGGTCACATTTTGACGGTCGAAGACCCAATTGAATTTGTCCACATACCGAAAAAATGCCTGATCAATCAGCGTGAGGTCGGGCCGCACACGCAGAGCTTTGCCGCCGCCTTGCGCTCGGCCCTGCGTGAAGACCCGGATGCGATTCTGGTGGGTGAAATGCGTGACCTCGAAACCATCCGCCTGGCCATGACCGCCGCTGAAACCGGCCACCTGGTGTTTGGCACGCTGCACACCAGCAGTGCGGCCAAGACCATCGACCGGATCATTGACGTTTTTCCGGGGGAAGAAAAGGAAATGATCCGGGCCATGCTGAGCGAGTCGCTGCAGGCTGTCATCTCGCAGGCGCTGTGCAAAACCAAGGACGGCAGCGGCCGGGTGGCGGCGCACGAGATCATGCTCGGCACCAACGCCATTCGCAATTTGATCCGCGAAGCCAAGGTGGCGCAGATGTATTCAAGCATCCAGACCGGCAATAGCGTAGGCATGCAAACGCTCGACCAGAACCTGACCGACCTGGTGCGGCGCAACATCATCACGCCGGCCGGAGCCCGTACCAAGGCCAAGACACCCGAGAACTTCCCAGGCTGATCGTGCCCCCACGCTTGTCATTTCATGTACTGCGCTGCCCCCCCAAGGGGGTTGTTTCGGCTTGGGGCGGCCCGGCGCCGAAACGCTCCCCCCCTCTCGAACGTTTTAGATAGGAACCATTATGGAACGCGATCAAGCAAGCACACTTATCACCGACCTGCTCAAGCTGATGGTCGGGCGCGGCGGCAGTGACTTGTTCATTACCGCCGAATTTCCTCCTGCCATGAAGGTCGATGGCAAGATGACCAAGGTGTCGCCGCAGGCGCTCAACGGCACCCACACCCTGGCGCTGGCGCGCGCCATCATGAGCGACAAGCAGGTGGCCGAATTTGAGCGCACCAAAGAGTGCAACTTTGCCATTGCGCCGCCAGGGCTGGGGCGTTTTCGGGTCAACGCCTTCATGCAGCAAAGCAAGGTCGGCATGGTGCTGCGCACCATTCCCAGTGTGCTGCCGAATCTGGACAAAATGGGCATGCCCCAGGTGCTCAAAGAAATCATCAACGCAAAACGGGGTCTGTGCATCATGGTCGGTGGCACCGGCTCGGGTAAATCGACCACTCTGGCGGCCATGATTGACTGGCGCAACGAGACCACCTATGGTCACATCATCACCATCGAGGACCCGATCGAGTTTGTCCATGCGCACAAAAATTGTGTGGTCACACAGCGTGAAGTGGGCATTGACACCGACTCTTGGGATGCCGCGCTGAAAAACACCTTGCGCCAGGCGCCGGATGTGATTTTGATGGGCGAAATCCGCGACCGCGAGACTATGGAGCACGCGGTGGCGTTCGCTGAAACCGGGCATTTGTGCGTCGCCACGCTGCACGCCAACAGTGCCAACCAGGCGCTTGACCGGATCGTCAACTTTTTCCCCGAGGAACGGCGCAACCAGTTGCTGATGGACTTGTCGCTGAACCTCAAAGCCCTGGTGTCGCAGCGGCTGGTCCCCAAACAGGACGGCAAGGGCCGGGTGGCGATGGTCGAGATCATGCTCAACTCGCCGCTGATCTCCGACCTGATCTTCAAGGGCGATGTGTCGAGCATCAAGGAGATCATGAAGAAAAGCCGCAACCTGGGCATGCAAACCTTTGATCAGGCCTTGTTTGACGCCTACGACGCCGAACTGATCACCTACGAGGATGCCTTGCGCAATGCCGACTCGCTCAATGATTTGCGTCTGCAAATCAAGCTCAACAGCAAGCGCGGCCAGAGCACCAACCTGGCCGCTGGCACGGAAAACATGGCGATTATTTAAACTGTTCAGACCCTCAGGGTAAATTTGTTCTCAGGGATCTTCGTCATTCCCGCGCAGGCGGGAATGACGGTAAATCAAGGCCTTGGCGCGAGAACAAATTTACCCTGATCCACCCCTCGACCTGAGTGACAGGCTCTGGTTAAACCGATTCACAGTTTTTTTGGAGTTCAGCCAAATATGATCAGCAAAATGTATGCGCCCACAGCGACCCGGCGCGTCGCCTTTTTGGGGCTTGGGGTGATGGGTTACCCGATGGCTGGCCACCTGGCCTGCGCTGGCCACCAGGTCACGGTTTATAACCGGACCGCTTCTAAAGCAATAGCTTGGTGTGCAGAGTACACGGGCGCTAACGGCCAAAAAACCTTGTTAAGCCAAGCTGCCACACCACGCCAGGCGGTGCACCGGGCCGAGCTGGTTTTTTGCTGTGTTGGCAATGACGACGACTTGCGCAGTGTCGTGCTCGGCACCGACGGCGCTTTTGCCGGTATGCAGCCGGGCGTGATTTTTGTCGATCACACCACCGCTTCGGCCAACGTGGCGCGCGAGTTGTCCGCCCAAGCCAAAACACTCGGTCTGCAGTTTGTCGATGCACCGGTGTCGGGCGGCCAGGCGGGCGCGCAAAACGGCGCGCTGACGGTGATGTGTGGCGGTGACCGCGCGGCCTTTGATGCGGCCCAGCCGGTGGCAATGGCGTTCTCAAAAGCGGTTACTTATCTGGGTGACAGCGGTGCCGGGCAATTGGCCAAGATGGTCAACCAGATTTGCATCGCCGGCCTGATGCAGGGCCTGGCTGAGGCGATTGCGTTTGGCGGTCAAGCCGGACTTGACATGGAGCTGGTGCTGGACGTGATTGGCAAAGGGGCGGCGCAGAGCTGGCAGATGGACAACCGTGGCAAGACCATGGTGGCCGACAAGTTTGACTTTGGCTTTGCCGTGGACTGGATGCGCAAAGACCTGGGGCTGGTGCTGGACGAAGCGCGACGCAATGGCGCCAAACTGCCGGTCACTGCGTTGGTGGACCAGTTTTACGCCGATGTCCAGACCATGGGCGGGCGACGCTGGGACACCTCCAGCCTGATCAAAAGATTGCGATAACACCACCCCTGAGCCGCGCCTGGCGGCGCGTGTCTTGCAGACCGCGCCGGTGTCGTCGTCACGGCCACTTCGGATTGTCCAAGCCTGCGCGGGCCGGCTTGGAGCCGCAACCCTCAGCCCCCTCAAGCGGGCAACACCAGCGGCCCGGCAAAGCCGGTTCCGCGGTGTTCCGGGTTAAAGCTTCAGGGTCAACTTGTGGGTCAGATCACTCGCGTAGCGACGTGCTCTGACCCCAACTGGTTAACGCAAAGGGGCCAAGTGATCGTTACTTGGCCGGTGTCGCTGAGGTCGCGGGGGTCGGTTGCGGCAGCAGACGACGCAACTCGTCTTCGCTAATGATCTCTAATACGCGCACCACTTTTTGCACACCACTGGTCGAGCGGGTGATGGCGGTGGCCCGGTCCGACTCGCGCTGGGTGACACGCCCCATCAGGTACGTGGTGCCGCGCTCGGTAACTACCTTGAAGGCGTTGGCGTACAGATCCTTGGCATCCACCAGCGCCGCTTTGACACGCCCCGTCACCAGCGCATCCGACGAGCGCTGTGTCAACGTGGCGCCGCCCAGTTCAGCCAGCTCGTTAACTACCGACTGCACGTTTTCAACCCTTGAGACGATCTGCTCGACCAATCGCGTGTCTTGCCCGTTGGGCACTTCACCGGTGAGCAGAACGCGCCGGTTGTAACTGTTGACGTTGACGTGAACCCGCTCACCCAGGTTGTCACGGATACGGCTGGCCGCGCGTAGCTCGATGCCTTCGTCCTCCAATTGCGCGCCCGAGGTGCGTCGGTCGGTTGCCACCAGGCCCCCCATCACCGCACCGCCCACTAGCACCGGAAAGCAGGCGCTCAGACTGGCGCTCAAACCGGTCGCCATGGCCAGCGTTGTCAAAAACCGCGTCATCGATAAATTCATAAGGGGCTTTCGGTATCGCCAAGTAATAAATCGTCAACCGCATCGCACAGGCAGTGCAATGACAGCAGATGAACCTCTTGTATGCGCGCAGTGCGGTCATGCGGCACGCAGATGTGGACATCGGTGTCGCGCAACGCGCGCGCCAGCTTGCCACCGCCACGCCCACTCAGACCAATCACCACCATGTCGCGCTCGTGCGCAGCTAGCACCGCCGCCAGCACGTTGGCCGAATTGCCGCTGGTGGAAATGGCCAGCAGCACATCACCGGGCTGACCTAGCGCGCGGACTTGGCGCGAGAACACGACGCTGAAGTCGTAGTCGTTGGCAATGGCGGTCAGGATCGAGCTATCGGTGGTCAGCGCGATGGCGGCCAGCTCCGGGCGTTCGCGCTCGAAGCGACCGACAAATTCTGCGGCAAAGTGCTGCGCATCGGCGGCCGAACCACCGTTGCCGCAGGCCAGCACTTTGCCACCGCTGGTCAGGCACGCCAGCAGCGCCTGCACCGCGTCGGCGATCGGTTTGCTCAGGACGGGTGCCGCCTGGTACTTCAGGTCGGCACTGTCGATGAAATGTTGTTGAATGCGTTGTTGCAGCATGGTCGCGATGATACCTTCGCGCCGCGTCTCCTGGCGCGTGCGAGGAATGTTCACTGAGACCTGACGCAAGTCTCTATCCAGCGTCAAACGCCGCTTGCAGCCACTCAACGGCGCCGCCCTTGAGCGCCACCACGTCAAAGCGGCACGGTGGCAGTTGCGCCTGGCGCATCAGGTAGTGACGCGCTGCAAACACAATTCGGCGTTGCTTGACGTGGTTGACGCTGGCGGCAGCACCGCCATGGCTGGCGCTCTTGCGCTGGCGCACCTCGACGAACACACAGGTTCCATCGGGCGCGCGCATGATCAGGTCGATCTCGCCGCCACCGCGACCGGGCGAACGATAATTGCGCTGTAGCAACACCAGCCCGGCGCGCTGCAGGTGCTGCAAAGCCAGCTCTTCGGCCGCGTCACCGGTTTGCTTGGTGCTAGCGGGCTTGAACGGCGCATTTTTTGAAAGCCAACCCATTGATCACGCCTCCATCATCCAGACTTGTGGGCACCTTCGCTACGGCGCTGCAGGCGGCGCAGGACGCCGCGTCGGCGCAGGATTATCCCGCCGCTACGTTGTACGTGGTGGCCACGCCGATCGGCAACCTGGCCGACATCACGCTGCGCGCGCTGTATGTGTTGCAACGCGTTGACCTGATTGCTTGCGAGGATACCCGACACACGCAGGCGCTGCTGCGCGCGTACGGCATCGACAAGCCAGCCCGGCAACTGCTGGCGCTGCATCAACACAACGAGGCACAGGCCGCAGCTAGCGTGCTGGCGCACCTGCAGCAGGGCGCGCGCGTGGCCTACGTCAGCGACGCCGGCACCCCCGCCATTAGCGACCCTGGCGCGCGCTTGGTCGCTGCGGTGACCCAAGCCGGTCTGCGCGTGCTGCCGCTGCCGGGTGCCAGCAGCGTCACCACGGTGCTGAGTGTGGCCGGGCTGGCCACACCGACAGCGCCCGACGCCCAGGGCTTCGTTTTTGCCGGCTTTCTGCCCAGCAAGGCAAGCGAACGCGCCGCCGCCGTGCAGGCACTGGCTAACGAAGCCCGCGCCGTGGTGCTGCTGGAAGCGCCGCACCGGATCGAGGCCCTGGCGCTGGCGCTGGCGCCACTGGGGCAGCGCGCGTTGACGGTGGGACGCGAACTGACCAAGCAATTTGAAGACGTCAAGACACTGACAGCGGCCGATTTTTTACCCTGGCTGGAGCAGGACAGCCACCGCACGCGCGGCGAATTTGCGTTGGTGCTGCATCCGGTCGGTGCAACCGCGCAGCCCGCTGTGCAGACTCGGGTGCTGCAACTGTTGCTGGCAGAACTGCCGCTGAAGACGGCCGTCAAGCTGGCCGCAGAAATTACCGGCGAGCCGCGCAACGCGCTGTACCAACAGGCCTTGAAACTACAGTCGGAACAACCATGAACGCATCACCCCCGAGCCCAGCCACCCATTTGTGCCCGCTGTGCGGTCAACCCAACCAGTGCGCCATGGCGGCGCCGAACGGCGCCACAACGCAACAACCTTGCTGGTGCACCCAGGAAAAGTTCAGTGCTGACTTGCTTGAACAAATTGCGCCAGAAGCGCGTGGCTTGGCTTGTGTCTGCGTCGCCTGCGTGCGCAGCGCGCAGAGATAGCTCAGACCGGGTCTGGTTCGAGCACCTGCTCGGCGATCGACAGCAGCAGCAGCAGGTCGCGCATCGCCGCCAGCTCAAACTGGGGTTGCGCCAACGCCAGCTCAGAGCGGTAGATGCAGGCGTTCAGGTAGCTGATCACTTCTTTACTGTTCCAAACCTGTGTCAGGCGCGTCAACACCTCAGCGTAGTCCAGCAAATCCAGCCCTTCGAGGTGGTACGCCGGAAAATCGGGCAACTCGCAATTGAAGTGGCGATTGAACTCGGTGCGGTACTCGCGAAAATCTGCCTTGAAGCCAAGCGAATGGAACAATGAAAGCAAATCGAGATATAGCAACGCATTGGGCTGACTGGTCTGGGCAATCTGCTTTTTTAGAACCTGCACGGCGTGTTCGGTCTGCCCCAGCGAAACGCACAATTCAACCTGTTGGCGGATGTCCAGTATCGATTCGGCCAGCGGTTGCGCCGCTGGTTCGGCCACCACTGGCGCCGCGTTAGCGGTATCACCCAACCCCGGCCAATTGCCAAAGTCGATGTCCAGACTAAGCTCTTGGTTGGACCTGTCGCCAAGGCTGGCAGCGGCGACACCTGATGCCGGCGTGTTGGTAACCCCCTGGTTGAGCCCTTCTTGCGCGACCGGCAACGCCGCCAAACCAACCGTCACCGGTGCCGCCGCCGTTATGTCTAACAGATCGACTGGCGGGCGAATGTCCTGGATCAACTCAGCCGCCGGCGCGGCCACACTGGTGGCAACCTCTAGTCCAGGCCAACTGGTCAAGTCAATATCCAAATCGACCTCGTCGTGGGCCAGTTCGGCTGAAGTGCCGCCAGTGCTATCTTGCAACTGGGTGTTGGTAAACGCCGGGGCAAGCCCTTCTTGCGTGACTGGCAACGCCGGGGTGCTGGCCGCTACCGAAGCCATTGTGTCGGCGGTCGTATTGCTCTGCGATGACCACCAACTTTGCGCTGACTTGACTGGTTTGTCCGATGGATTTGTGACCGTTTCAATCGTCACCGGGGTAGCGGCAACGGCTACGGCGACTGGCGTGTGAGGTGGCTCCACCGCTGCTTGCTGCAATCCGCCCAGAATGCCGGGACCGGCGTCATTCGTTGGCTGCCCACGATAGCGCTGCCACACTAGCCAGGACAGTGCGGCGGCAAACAGCAGCAACAAGACAAGCACCGCATAAAACAGTTGCAAAGATACCCGCTCAGACTGCGCGAGCTGCAACTGAACCTGTAGCTCGGCCAGATGGGCGTTGGTCTTGGCCGTCTGGAGCCGCAGTTGCTTGAGTTCTTGCTGCAAGGTTTCGATTTGTTTGATTTGCAACAGTGCCTGCGAGCTTGGTTCGATCGGCGGCGTGCTGGCCAGACCATCGCTCTGACCGACAGGCAGATTCAAAGCCTCCAGTTTTAGCGCGGGTTTGCCGGGCTGGGCAACAGCGGCGGGCAACGCCTCAGGCACGACTGGAGTTGGCTTGAGAGCATCAGGCTCTTTGAGAATCACCTTGCGTTTAGGGACCACCTGCCGCTTGGCCACGGTTGCGGTCGTCGCGGCCGCCTGCGCCTGGTTGGGCGCAGCGGCCGTGGTAGCGGGAGCGGGTACGGGTGCGGGTGCTTGGGTCACTGGCGCGGCGACCGGTGTTGCGGCCAACGGCGCAACCGTCGGTGCCTGTGGCAACTCGGCCAACGGTGGCTCGGGCATCACCACCACCGGAAAGTCAGCCAGCACCACATAGCGACGCGTCAAGGTGCTGGCGCAAGTTGAAAGTAGCGCAATCGTGACTACTGGCTCATCAACCAGCGCGCGCGACTGCACCCGCACCCGATAACCGGCACCACCGGGCAGCGGTGTCACGGTGACGCTAGCCGACGCCTGCGGCACGTCAGCGTGAAACACCTCGGCCTTGAAGCACGCGACCGAGACCTCCTCCTCGGGGGCGGCTTCCACCGTGACCGCAACGTCGAGCGGACGGCCAATCACCACGCTGCCGTGCAGATCGCCCAGCGTCAACGCGTGAAGGGGCGGCACTAAACCGGCCCACATCAACAGGCCTGCCACTAAACCATACCCGACTCTGCTTTTCAAGACAACAATTCCTTTTGGCGATGCCGTCGCGCCGATACCATACGACGTATATTTACCAGACTTGGTCTGAACGTGCCAGAGCATAACGCGAACCAGCCCTTTTTTCTATCTAAACTCTCGGCGTTTGCGGAAAATTTGTATAAGCTGTGGCCCTGACAATTACTCTCTTGGGGCCGCGCCAACGCGTTCAGTTTATGTGCCAACTACTTGGAATGAACAGCCACCTGCCGGCCAGCCTGACGCTGAGTTTTACCGGCTTTTCGCAGCGCGGCGGCGGCACCGCCCAGCATGGTGACGGCTGGGGCATTGCTTTTTTTGAAAGCGACTGCGACACACCAGGCAGGGGTTTGCGCCACTTTGTTGACAAGGCCAGTGCCGCCAGCTCCCCCATGGCGCAAATGCTCAAAGGCTACCCGATCAAGAGCCACAACGTGGTAGCGCATGTGCGCAAAGCCACGATCGGCCGGGTGGCGCTGGAAAACTGCCATCCGTTTGTGCGTGAGCTGTGGGGTCGCTACTGGGTGTTTGCGCACAACGGTGACCTGAAGCATTACGCGCCCCGGCTGCACAGCAATTTCAAACCGGTTGGCAACACCGACAGCGAACAGGCGTTTTGCTGGATCATGCAGGAGTTGGCCAAATCACACGCCGATGTACCCAGCGTGGCAGAACTCACCTGTACCCTGCGTGAACTCGTTCCCAAAATCGCCAGGCACGGCACCTTCAATTTTTTGCTCAGCAACGGGCAGGCGCTGTGGGCCCACGCCAGCACCAAACTGCACTACGTGTTGCGCGCACATCCATTTCACCAGGTGCATTTGAAAGACGAGGACGTGACGATGAACCTGGCTGAGTTCAACAGCCCCGAGGACCGGTTGGCCATTGTGGTGACCGAGCCGCTGACCACCGACGAGGACTGGGTGGCGATGTTGCCGGGGCAGTTGATGGTGTTTGTTGATGGCCGGCCCGCGCAGTGCAGTTGCCCGCAGCACCAGACGCAAGCGTTGCGCGATATTCAGCGCTGCGTGGCCTCTAGTGCATCGACAAACAGCGCGGCCACGTCGCAACCAGTCTGGTCGGTGATCTCCTGAAAACAGGTCGGGCTGGTGACGTTGATCTCAGTCAGGCTGTCGCCAATCACGTCCAGCCCGATCAGCAACAGGCCGCGTGCGGCCAGCACCGGGCCAATCGTTTCGGCAATCTCACGGTCGCGCTGGGTCAAGGGTTGCGCCACGCCCTTGCCGCCCGCGGCCAGGTTGCCACGCACCTCGCCGCCCTGCGGAATGCGCGCCAACGCGTACGGTACCGGCTGGCCGCCAATCACCAGAATGCGTTTGTCACCCTGCGCAATGGCCGGCAGAAATTTTTGCACCATGACGCTTTGTGCGCCATCGCGGTTCAGCGTTTCGATGATCGAACCCAGATTCAGACCATCTTCTTTGACCCGAAAAATGCCCATGCCACCCATCCCGTCGAGCGGCTTGAGGATGATGTCGCGCTGCGCTGCGTGAAAGCGGCGGATGTCATCCGCGCTGCGCGTCACCAGCGTCGGGCCGATGAACTGCGGCCATTCCAGGATCGCCAGTTTTTCCGGGTGGTCACGCAACGCGCGCGGCTGGTTGAAGACACGCGCACCCTCGCGCTCGGCCTGCTCCAGCAGGTGCGTGGCGTAGAAGAACTCGCTGTCAAACGGCGGGTCCTTGCGCATCAGCACCGCATCAAAGTCTTTCAATGCGCCAGCGCGTGTTTCAGGCGCGGCCGCAAACCAGTCTGGCGAGCGACCGGTCAGTGTGATGTCGGTCACCGCAGCGCGCACCGTTGCACCCCGCTGCCACATGATGTCGTTGGGCTCGCAGGTACTCAATTGATGGCCGCGCCGCCACGCCTCGCGCATCATGGCAAAGGTGGTGTCCTTATAAATCTTGAAAGACTCCAGTGGGTCAGCTACAAACAACAGTTTCATGCTCTTTGCCTTCATCTGTACAAACCGCAGAATTGGGGTCAGATCCCAATTCGCGGATGCGTTGTTGGTTAAACCGAGAAAATTCATTAGGCCGGTGTTCGACCCTGCACCGCGGCTGTGCGGCCGATTTGCGGTCATTTTGGACGGTCATTCGTTTTTCATAGTTGGACTATGAACGCCTCATGCCCGCCCAAACTGCCTCGCAACTCGCCTCGCCATCGATCTGAATACGAAGGGACTTCCCTCTTCCCGGTAACGGCATCAACGTGCCATGATTGGGTTTTGGAAGTCAATCATTAACCTTTTGAAGGAGAAGTCCCATGAGCGAGATTACACGAGTTGGCGTTG
>JAQTSL010000310.1 GCA_028711355.1 Rhodoferax sp. | reverse complement strand
CACCAGACGCTGGTTACGCAAGAAACCCAGCACCAGCAGCTCGGGGTGCGCGCCCAGTGTCATCAGCGTGACCAACTCACGCTGGTCCACATAGACGGTCAGCGCCCGCTCGGCAGGGACTGAAACAGTGCTGAACTCCCCGCGCTCGTTGACGGCGCTCACCTCGCACGTCAGCGGCGCGCGCGCCTGGGTCAGACGGGGTAGCAAACGGCTCAGGGCTGCTTCGCCACCGCTACAGCAGCAGGAGCTGCTGGCGCAGGAGCGGCGGGCGCTGCAGCCGTAACGGGTACTGCTGGCGTATAGACGAAGGGACCCGGATCGGCGCAGCCACCAGCAGCAGGCGCAGCAGAAGCGCCTTTGGCGGGTGCTTTGGCAACCTTGGGCTCGGGCATCTTTTTGTAGTGCGCCACCACCTTGTTTTGCGCCAGACACAGCTTGTAGCCACCGGCCTTGCCAGCCCACGCCGCCTTGGCTTTAGCCTCATCTGCCTTGGCCTTAGCCGCGTCAGAAGGCGGTGGCAACTTGGCCAAAGCCACTGCACTGAGCACCGCCAGCACCGAGGCGGCGCACAGGGATTTCATCGTCTTATTCATTGAAGTGTCTCCACGCGTCTCAAACTTGAACCGGCTTGGCTGGTGTTACGCTGGTCGCTGCCGGGGCAACCGAGCGCTGTGCCGGTGTGCGTCCGGCCTTGATATCGTCGTACCAAAGTTCATGGTGCGCCTTGGCCCAGCCTTCATCGACGTAGCCGCTGCGCATACCCTCATAAGCGTCCTTGGTACCCAGCGTTCCCATGTAGATATGGCCCAGAAACATACACATCATGCCGACGTTGGACACGGCGTGCACCATCAGCGCAACCTGCATATTGGCGCGGCTGTAGTCGGCCACGGGCAGCAGGTGGTTCAGGAACAAACCCGTAACAACGGCGATCAACCCCAGCACGAACACACCACCCCAGTAGGTGACCTTTTCGCCGCCGTTAAAGCGACCGGATTTGACCTCTTTGCCCTCAATCATGCCGCCGCCCTTGAGGAACCATTCCAGGTCGCCCTTGGCGGGCAGGTTGTCGCGCATAAAGGTGACGATCACCACCAGCAGCGACACGGCAAACAGCGGGCCGGCAAAGTTGTGCGCGTTCTTCAACAGGTAGGCCAGCCAGCCAAACAGCGTCAAACCCAGCACCGGTTCCAGAAAAAACCTGCCAAACGCCATCACGATTCCTGAAATGGCCAGCACGCTAAAAGCGATGGCGTTGGCCCAGTGGGCCGAACGCTCAAACGGGGTAAAGCGCTCGACCTTGCGGCCGGTGTACTCCTCATGCACCACCAGCGGGCCGATGCGCCAGTGAAATACCGCAATCGCCACCAACACAATCAGCAGCAGCGAGCCACCGTATGGGATGATCCAGTTGTTGCGCACTTGGCGCCAGGCTTCGCCGGCATTGGTCACGCGTGAGCCGGGATACTGCACAAACGGCTGAATCAGCACGCCAGCTTCAGGCGCCTGGGTCTGGGGCAGGCTGCTGTAGCCCGCCACGCCCGAACCCACTTGGCGCCACATCGGCGCGTTGTTGCCGGGCTGCACCTTGGCCCGCTCGCCATTGGTTTGACTGGCGTAACCGGGCTCAGAGCTGGCGTCGGGTTTGACGTCAGCAATGTTCTGGTTCTGGATGCCCGCCAGTGCTGCCACAGGGGTCGCTGCGGTCGCCGAGGCTGCCGCAGGCGCGGTTTGTGCCCACGCTGCACTGCACAGCAGCAGCGCAGCACAGACCAGCCTAGAGGCTCTTGAAAAGGCTTTTTTCATGCGGCCTCCGGGTCAGTTCATGCGGGTGTAGTCGTTCATACCGTACTGGCTACGCGCCTTTTGGTGCGATTCCCAACTGGCCTTGTCACCCTGCTTCCAGTCTTTATTTGCAAACGCCTTGCCGGTACCGGCGTAGGCTGGTGTATCGCGGCTGTTGGTCTGCAATTTCTGCGGTGACTCGTTACAAGCAACCAGCGCCACAGTGGCTGCGACGACAAAGAGAATACGTTTCATGACTTGGCTCCTTCGGCAGCGGGTTGACCGGCTTGTTTGGACCCGTAGGCGGTGCCCCAGCCCCAGACCTCGGCCCCTTTGCCGCGACGCAATACGCGGTTGCGGAAAATGTCGGCCACCACGTCGCCATCGCCGGCCAGCAGCGCCTTGGTCGAACACATTTCGGCACAAACCGGCAACTTGCCTTCTGCCAGGCGGTTGCGACCATATTTTTCAAATTCGGCCTGGCTGCCATTTTCTTCAGGGCCACCAGCGCAAAAGGTGCATTTATCCATCTTGCCGCGCACGCCAAAGGTGCCGCTGCTGGGAAACTGCGGCGCGCCAAACGGGCAGGCGTAAGCGCAGTATCCGCAGCCAATGCAAACGTCCTTGTCGTGCAGCACTACGCCTTCATCGGTGCGGTAAAAGCAGTTGACCGGACAGACCGCCATGCAGGGGGCATCCGAGCAATGCATACACGCCACTGAAATAGACTTTTCGCCCGGCACGCCGTCGTTCAACGTGACCACCCGGCGGCGGTTCACGCCCCAGGGGACTTCGTGCTCGTTCTTGCAAGCGGTGACGCAACCGTTGCATTCAATACAGCGTTCTGCATCGCAAACAAATTTCATTCTTGCCATAGTGTTCTCCTAATCAGTTGAGGACAGAGCAAAATTGCTTCGCAATTCTTGGTCTGTCCCGCAATGTTTCACCTTAGTTGAGGACAGAGCAAAATTGCTTCGCAATTCTTGGTCTGTCCCGCAATGCTTCACCTTAGTTGAGGACAGAGCGAAAATTGCTTCGCAATTCTTGGTCTGTCCCGCAATGTTTCACTTTAGTTGAGGACAGAACAAAATTGCCTCGCAATTCTTGGTCTGTCCCCAAAGGTATTACGCTTTTTCCACGTTACACACCGTGGTCTTGGTCTCTTGCATCATGGTCACGCTGTCGTAACCGTAGGTGGTGCTGGTGTTGATGGCCTCACCACGCACTACCGGCGCCGCACCGGACGGGTAATAAGCCAGCATATCGGCACCCTGCCAGCGGCCAGAAAAGTGGAACGGCATAAACACCGTGTCCGGCCCGACGCGTTCAGTCACCAGCGCCTGCACGTTCAGCCGCGCGCCGGTGGGGGTAGAAACCCAGGCGCGTTCGCCGTTGCGAATGCCCTTGGCAGCCGCCACCTTGGGGTTGATCTCGATGAACATTTCTTGCTGCAACTCGGCCAGCCAGGGGTTGGAGCGGGTTTCTTCGCCGCCACCTTCGTATTCGGTCAGACGACCCGAGGTCATGATGTAAGGGAACTTTTCATGCACCTTGTCGGCGACATTCTTGTCCTGCACCGTCTTGAACAACGTGGGCAACCGCCAGAACGCCTTTTTATCGTCGTGCGTCGGGTATTTGGCGACCAAGTCGGGGCGCGTACCGTACAGCGGTTCGCGGTGCTTGGGGATGCCGTCCGGAAAATTCCACACCACGGCACGCGCTTTGGCGTTGCCAAACACATGACAGCCGTGCACCTTGAGCACCACCCGCTGAATACCACCCGATAAATCCGTCTTCCAGTTTTTACCTTCGGCGGCCTTTTGCTCGGCCTCGGTCAAATCTGCCCACCAGCCCAATTTCTTGAGCAGCACATGGTCAAACTCGGGGTAGCCGGTGGTGATCTCAGCACCGAGCGAGTGCGAGCCGTCTTCGGCCAGCAAATTGACACCATCTTTTTCCACACCAAAGTTGGCGCGGAAGTTGCCGCCACCGTCCATCACGTGTTTGGAGGTGTCGTACAGGTTGGGCGAACCGGGGTGCTTGAGCTCGGGCGTGCCGTAGCACGGCCATGGCAGGCCAAAGTAGTCGCCGGTCAGGTCGTAGCCGGTTTCCTTGTCTTTGACGCTGCCTTTGCAACGCAGCGTCTTGATATCAAACGCGCCCATGTTGCGCATGTGCGCTTTCAGGCGATCCGGGCTCTGGCCGGTGTAGCCAATGGTCCAGGTAGCATGGTTGATTTCACCCAAAATGCTCTCGGGCGTTGGCTCGTCCATGCCGTGCACTTTTTGCATTTTGTAGTTGACCGAGAGCTCTTTGCCAAAACCGAGCTTGTCGG
>JAQTSL010000309.1 GCA_028711355.1 Rhodoferax sp. | reverse complement strand
CAGGCGTGCCAAGTTAGAGATCGGAAGTCCATGCTTCCAAAGGATTTTCTCGGCATCGATCAGCAGCACCTCCACCCTAGAGTTTCTTTCATCATCCGGGGCGTCGCTCTGGATTCATGCCAGTTAGTGCCGAATGCGCGGGTTGATGATGCCGTAGGTGACGTCCACCAACAGGTTGACCAGCATCACCATGCTGCCCAGCAGCAAGATGCCACCTTGCAGTACCGGGTAATCGCGCCGGCCAATGGCTTCAATCATCCATTTGCCGACACCTGGCCACGAGAAAATGGTTTCAGTCAATATGGCGCCGGTAAACAGCACGCCCACCTGCAGGCCCACCACGGTGATCACCGGGATGAGCGCATTGCGCAGCGCGTGCACCGCCACCACGCGCAGACCAGACAAGCCCTTGGCGCGCGCGGTGCGAATGTAGTCTTCGCCCAGCACCTCGAGCATGGCCGAGCGCGTCATGCGCGCAATCACTGCCAGCGGGTTGGTACCCAGCACAATCATCGGCAAAATCAAATGGGTCAGGGCCGACCAAAAAGCGTCGCGGTCGCCCGCCAGCCAGGTGTCGATCAACAGGAAACCGGTGACTGGTTCGATGAAATATTCCACTGCAATGCGCCCGGACACCGGCGTTAAATCCCATTGCACCGAAAACAGCAAAATCAGCAACAGGCCCCACCAGAAGATGGGCATCGAATAGCCGGTCAGTGACACGCCCATGACACCATGGTCTAGAAAAGTGTTGCGCTTGACGGCGGCCAGAATGCCCGCCGGAATACCAATGATCAGCGCAAACAGCATGGCGGCCAAGGCTAGTTCGATGGTGGCCGGAAACAGTGACATGAATTCGTCCAAAACCGGGGCGTGGGTAATGATCGAAGTGCCCAGATCACCTTGCAGCACCCGGCCAATGTAGATGCCGTACTGCACCATCACCGGCCGATCGAGCCCATAGACCTTGAGCAACTCGGCGTGTCTGGCCTCGTCAATGCCGCGCTCACCAGCCAATGTTTCGATCGGGTCGCCTGGCACCAGCCGGATCAAAAAGAACGCCACCAGCGTCATGCCGATGAAGGTCGGGATGATGAGAGTCAGGCGCGTGAGTAAAAAGCGCAGCATCGGCACAGTTGATTTTGTTGTGGGCGTTGATGATGCCACAAACAAAAAGCCAGTTTGCGCTGGCTTTTTTGCTGAAGACTCTAAAGAATTATTTCAGGTGTTTGCCGATCAGGCCAGCCATTTCAAACATGGTGACTTGCGCTTTGCCAAACACTTCTTTGAGCTTGGCGTCGGCGTTGATCATGCGCTTGTTGATGGCGTCCTGCAGTTTGTTCTTTTTGATATAGACCCACATTTGTTTGACCACCTCGGTGCGTGGCAGTGGTTTGCCACCGACGACGGCAGCCAGCGCGGCGCTGGGGGTCAGGGCCTTCATGAACGCGGCGTTGACGGTGCGTTTTTTGGCGGGCGCTTTTTTGACAACTGCATTTTTGGCTGGTGCCGCCTTGGTGGCTACGACCTTTTTAGCCGGTGCGGCTTTTTTGGCCGGCGCGGCCTTTTTAGCTGGTGCAGCTTTCTTGGCCGGGGCGGCCGCTTTGGCTGGCGCAGCTTTCTTTGCGGGTGCTTTCGTTGCAGTTGCCATATCGTGTGTCCTATTGAGAGTTGAACAAGGACCAGCGCAAACAAGGTCTTGGCTGGCTGGGGCGGATGCTACTGGAGAAAAAGCACTTTTCCAAGAGGGAAGACGCTTAATTCACAGTGAAACGTTCGTTTTTCAACACGATTGCAGTAGCAACCTACAATTTTCTGATTTTTCGGAGTGCAGCACCATGCCTTTGACCTTTGCTACCTGTGACCTTTGCGACGCGCACAAGAGCGCGCGTGACGATGTTTTCAGGGTGTTGCCGCCGGTGTTTCGCGACTTTGGCGCACGCCTGGTTTTTTCCGGACCGGTCCAGACCGTTAAATGTTGTGAAGACAACACGCTGGTCAAGGCGGCGGTGGAAAGTGATGGAACGATCGACACCGCACAGGGACGCGTTGGCAAGGTGCTGATGGTCGATGGTGCCGGGTCGCTCAAACGCGCTTTGCTCGGCGGCAACCTGGGTGCGGCAGCGGCGCGCAACGGCTGGGCCGGTGTGGTGATCGATGGTTGCGTGCGCGACGTAGCCGAACTGGCCACGCTGGACGTCGGCATCCGTGCGCTGGCCAGCATGCCGATGCCAACCGAGCGAAAGAACCAGGGTTTGAAAGACCTGGCGGTGCAAATCCAGGGCGTTTGGGTGCATCCGGGCGACTGGCTGTACGCCGATGCCGACGGCATGGTGGTCAGCGCGACACGCTTGGGCTGATTGGGCGCGCGGGCAGCGTAGCCAGCACCAGCCCGGCCAGACACAAGCCAAACGCCAGTAACTGCAAACCGCTCAGACGCTCGCCCAACACCAGCACCCCGACGGCAGCCGCCGAGATTGGCAACATCACGGTAAATACACCAGCCCGCGCCGCTGGCACGGTCTTCAGGCCGGTCATCCACAGCCACACGGTCCAGACGCTGGCGGCCAAGCCATAAAAAAACAGTAGCGCCCAGCTTGGCGCGCCCACCGAGGCAAAGTTAAACGACCAGGCGGCGTAAAGCCCTAGTGGGGTCATCAGGGCAAAGCCCCATAAATTGATCAGCGCGGTGATGCGCTTGGGTGAGACGTGACCGGTGAGCTTTTTGCCAATCACCGCGTAAGACGCTTCGCACACCACCGCGGCAAATACCAGCAGATTGCCCCATAAATAATTCCTTGATGCCAAATCGGCCTCTGGCGCTTGCCCATGAAGCGCAGGAAGCTCTGATTTTGAGAGCGATAACAAGCCTATTCCGATGGCTGCCAGGGCAATGGCAGAGCCCACCCGCCAGCCGATGCGCTCGCGCAAAAAGACCCAACTCAGCAGCGCCACCATCGCCGGAATGCTGGCCATGATGACCCCAGCCGACACGGCGGTGGTCAGGCTGACACCAAACAGCATGCAAAGGGTAAACAAAAAGTTGCCCAGAAACGACTCCAAAAAAATCAGTTGCTTCGTGCTGCGGCTCATGGGGGGCTCACTGGCCGGCTTAATCAACCAGTGCGGCACCGCCAACACCCCAATGCCAAAGCGCAGCCAGCCCAGCAAAAAAACCGGCAACGCCGCCACCAGCGGTTTGCTTAAAGCCACGTAGCTGCCCACCAGCGCCATGCTGGCCGCCAGCAATAGGTACGCCTGCCAGCGCGGGCCGGGCAGGGCGGAATTGGATAAGTTTTCTGTCACGATGAAAATGAGAATGAAATCAAGACCCGTTGATCATGCCTGAACCAGGGTTGTGCTGTCGTTGACAATAGCTCGTTTGCAATGACACCTGGCGTACCGCCATCCATCGCCCCATGAATCTCGTCAAATCCAAACAACGCGTCGCCGACCACGGCGAAGTCTTCACGCCCGCGTGGATGGTCGAGGCCATGCTGGACCTGGTGAAGGAAGAGACCGAGCGCATTGACTCCCGCTTTCTGGAGCCCGCGTGCGGCAGCGGCAACTTCATCTTGCAAATACTCAAACGCAAACTTGCTGCGGTCGAACTCAAATACGGCAAGTCAGACTTTGAGCGACAGCATTACGCACTGCTGGGGTTGATGTGCATCTACGGCATCGAACTGCTGGCCGACAACATCGCCGAGTGCCGCGCCAACGTGCTGGAGGTATTTGCCGAATACCTCAACCTGAATGAGTCTGATGACCTATACCTCGCCGCAACGCATGTACTGTCAACAAACTTGGTGCACGGCGACGCGCTGACCATGCGCGCCGTGGACGGGCAGCCCGTTAAGGACCGCCCACCCATCACCTTTGCCGAATGGGGCTACCTGGGTAAGGGTAAATTTATGCGGCGCGACTTCCGGTTTGACGTGCTCACCGGTTCGTCAAAATATAGCGAGGAAGGTTCACTGTTTGCCGATCTGGGCAAGCATGAGATTTTTACACCCGTCAAAACCTACCCGCCCATGACGGTGCGCGAGTTGGCAGCTTTAGAGGAGCCAACTTGAAATGTCAGTTTGGCATTACAAGTCTTGGTGTATGACATCACAAATTGT
>JAQTSL010000308.1 GCA_028711355.1 Rhodoferax sp. | reverse complement strand
GCAAGACGGCAACGGCCTGGCCAGCCTGATGCAACTGGCCCGCCAGGGCCTGCAAAGCGCCACCACCGCAAAGCCCAAGGCCCAAGCATGAGCACTCAAATCACCCGGCAAGCCCTGCCCGAGCACAGCCACATTCACACCCAGACCCCAGGCGCCGACTTTGCCGACTGCTATTGTTTTGCCGACCCTTGCCCAGCCGCCAGCGCCATGGAAACCTACCTGGCCGTGATGGGCCGCACGCCGCGCTGGATGGATTTTTTGATGGGTGTGCGCAACCGGGTGGTGCGGCTGGTGGGCCTCAAAAATTTGGGTGCCATGCAACTGCCGCCCAGCGACAAACCGGCCAACAGCTACCGGGTCGGCCAGCGCGTCGGTATCTTCAGCTTGATCCACCAAGCGGCCCAGGAGGTCATCGTCTGCGACGACGACAAACACCTGCGTGTACAGGTCTCGGTGTTTAAACACACAGAGCAAGGCCAGCCCCGGGTGTCGATCAGCACCGTGGTGCATAACCACAACCGGCTGGGTCGCCTCTACATGGCGGTGGTCGGGCCCGCGCACCAAATCCTGGTGCCCATCATGCTGAAACAGGTGTTGCATGCCCCAAGCGCCGCGCACCGGTAAGCTGGCCCGCAGCGCCATTGTCGGCGTGGCGGTGGCGCGTGCCGGGGTGGCGCAGTTGGCGCACTCAGCCCGGCAACGGGTGCAAGCCGCCAGCAGCACCGACCTGAAGCAGCAAGCCCACGACGAAGCGCTTGGCCGGATCGCCTTTCAAGCCCTCAACCAACTCAAAGGGGTGGCGCTCAAAGCATCCCAACTACTGAGCATGGACCTAGGCCTGCTGCCCGAAAGCATGCGCCAGCAACTGGCCCGAGCACATTACCAGGCCACACCGCTAAACCGGGCGCTGGTGCTCAAGCTGCTGCGCCAGGAATTTGGCCAGGGGCCAGACGACTTGTTTGCCCAGTTCGAGCCCCAGGCCTTTGCCGCGGCCAGCCTGGGCCAGGTCCACGCTGCCACACTGCACACCGGGGAAGAGGTGGCCGTCAAGCTGCAATACCCCGGCATGGCGACCACCATGCAAAGCGACTTGCAGTTGCTGCGCTTGTTGCTCACCACCTTGGGCCAGCACAGCGCCGCCATGCCCAGCCCGCAACTGTTGGAGCGCACGCTGGCCGACATCAGCACCACCCTGGCGCAAGAACTGGACTATGTGCAAGAAGCCAAACAATTGCAGTGGTTTGCCCAGCATCTGCCCAGCCCCTTACTGGTGGTGCCGCAGCCTGTGCCCAGCCACAGCACGACACGGGTGCTCACCATGCACAAGCTGAGCGGCCTGCACCTGGATGCATGGCTGGCCAGCCACCCGAGCCAAGCCGAGCGCGACCACTACGGCCAATTGCTGTTTGATCTGTTTATCCACAGCTGCTTCTGCCTGCAACACCTGCAAACCGACCCGCACCCCGGCAACTTTTTGTTCATGCCTGGCGGCCAGCTTGGGCTACTCGACTTTGGCTGCACCCGCAAACTCGACCCTGCCTTTTGCCACAACCTGGCCCGTGCCTGGTGCGCCGTGCTGCGCAGCCCGAAAGACACAGCCGCCCTGCAAACCGCCTACAGCCAGCTCGGCCTGATCGACCCGGCCATGAGCGAGGCCGTGTTCTGTACCGAGCTACTGCCCGCACTTCAAGCCATGCAAGACTGGCAAGTCTTGTCGTTTCGCAGCGCGGTGTATGACTTTGGCCAGCTCCCCCTGCCGCCGCGCCCGGGCACACAGCATCAACAGGTGATGCAGCACCTCAAAGCCGTGCCGCCCGATCTGCCCTACTTTGACCGGGCGCATCTGGGCTTAGTTCAGATGCTGCGCAGCATGAGGGCTCGTGTGCATACGGGCAACACGTGGATTTGTTAGGTGATTCCATCAAGAGGCTATTGCCTGGCGCTCGATCCTGAATCCCCGACACCCGTGCTGCGGACCTGAGCGACACCTCACACGCTGGCCATCTCAAGCGTATTGGCACGGTCTGAAAGTCGAGGTCGCGGGTTATGACGGTACCAGCAGCATCGCGTCCGATGGCGGCCCATTCACCTACCTGCACATGAGAGACAAATTGACATCATGTTTCCGCGCAGGCGTTGTTTAGGGCTTATGGAGGTTGAGTCAGCTCTAGCTGGTTGCAGCCATTGAATTTGCTGGACTGCCCACCTGACTGACGTCATCTGGTGCTACGCTTTGGTCGGCTAGAAAGTTGACACGACGGCGCGTCAGGTAAAGCGGTGACGACTTAATTGTCATGTCGAAAACCTTTCACAACACATTGAAAGCACGTTGACCCAAACAACCCCAACGGCGTGCCCGCCCCAAGCACTGACGGGCACGCAATTCACGCCCACTACCTCACCAGCCGAACCTGGATGGCATAGTAGCGGTTGTAGCGGTCGACGTGGCCATCTCTGAAATAGACGCCCCAGGCGAAGGACACATCGCCAGCATTGGGATAGACGACCCAGGGGAGGGACACATCGCCAGCATAGGGTGTCGAAGACCAGAACCAGTCTAACTGCGTATTTGGAAAAGCCGTGCCATCAATGGCCGGGTTGCTGCGGGTCTTGTCGGTGATGCTGGACAACTCCTTCACATTGGGCAAACGCCAGCCGGTTTGGGTTTGTGCATAACTCAGCGCCGCTTCATGCGTGTAGCTGGCTGGCGTGCCGGTGCAGGTGCTGCCGCTCCAACTTTGTTCGGCGCTGCAGCGCTGCCAGATCAGGCCGGTTTTGCTGTCGGTGACCTCAGCACCGTTGGCTGAGTAGCTGTACCGGGTTTGCGCCTGTACCGTGCCTGCCAAAGCGGCCAGCAGGCCCAGTGCAGCCAGCCAAGGCCAGGCATGTCGTCGTGTCATCAGTTTTCTCCTTCTGGTTTTAAAAATTGACGCACACAGGGCAGACGAGTTATGAGTTCGCAATGCTGATCAAGGCATGATCCGCAAGCCGTGAATTTTTGGTGTCCGACTCAAAACTCATAACTACAAACTCAAAACTCGACCCCTGACGGGCACGCAACTCACGCCCACTACCGCACCAACCGAACCTGGCCGGTGTAGCTGCGGCCGTAGCTGTTGACGTAGCCATCGTAGAAACCGACGCCCCAGGCGCCGAAAGAGACGCCCCAGGCGTATGACACATAGGGCGACGCAGTCCAATACCCCCTCGACGCGGGCGTATTGGGGAACCAAGTGGTATCAATTGTCGGCCCATTGGCAGCCACGCTGTAGTCCACCAAACTTTGGAGTTCGTCAACTGAAGGTAGACGCCAGTCGGTGTAGCCGCACAACGCTGAAGCGTTAACGGCATTTTTGTAACCCACGGCATTGGTGGCGGCATCAATGTCGGTCTGCGTTGGGTTGACATAGGCGGTGCCATTCCAGAACTGTGCTTGCGCCGTGTTGTCGTAGTTGCTGTAAGCGGCGCTGCCAGCACGCAAGCCGGTGGAGGTTTTGCCTTCCCAGGTCAGGCCGGTGATGTTGTCTTTGACACACTCCGTCATAGCAAAGTTGCCGCCAGCAGGATTGGGCACGGTGCTGTAGCTCAAGCCCAGCTTGCCGTCGGCGTTGTTAGGGGTGGTGACATCACGGCCCAGCATGCCGTCTTGCTGGTTGTTCAAGGCCAGGGCGGTCGCGCTGGTACAACTGCTCAGCACATTGCTGCCTGCGGTGTAGCACTGACTGGCGGTGATGCCGGTGTCGGTGAGCAGGTTGACCGGGACGGCTACCACGGTAAGCACAAGGGCGTAGTGGTTGGAGGCCCCCTTGTTGTCGGTCACGGTCAGGTTGACCGTTTGCGTGCCTGCGGCAGCCCAGCTTTTGGATTGCACGGCGGGTGTGGTGCTGGTGATGTCAGAACTGCCGTCGCTGAAGCTCCAAAAGTAGCTGACGATAGTGCCATCAGCATCCGCACTGGTGGCAGGGTTGAGGGTGATCATCTCAGCCACCCGCGGTGTGGATACGCTGGCCACGAAGCTGGCCGTAGGAGCTTTGTTGGGGGTGACACAGACACCGCCAGTGAGCACTTGCGGCGGTGTGCAGGTAGGCACAAAAGGGGTGACACAGAAACCGCCAGTGAGCACTTCCGGTGGTGTGCAGATAGGCCCAGGGGTGAGGCAGTAACCATTGTTGAACACTTTCGGAGGTGG